>JABXJZ010000245.1 GCA_013375335.1 Desulfobacterales bacterium | reverse complement strand
GACAGCACTCATGTTCTCTCACTTTCCAATACTCCAATTCTCCAGTACTCCGAGCCTCCGCTTCGGGAGCTGTTGAAGTGATGAAGGAGTAAGAAAAATGCGGAAAAACAAACTGGACGACCTTGGCTTCACTCTTATAGAACTGCTAGTGGTTATTGTGATCCTAGGTATTCTCGTCGGTATCGTCGGCGTGAGAATCATGGGAGAGCCAGAAAAGGCAAAGCGTACGAAGGCCCAAGTTCAGATCGCCTATATGGAAACCGCGCTTAAGCTGTATAAACTTGACAATGGCTATTACCCTACCACTGAACAGGGACTACAGGCCCTTGTCGAACCTCCTACGGTGGGCCAGCTTCCCAAGGCCTGGAGGGAGGGGGGATACCTGGAAAAGGGAAAGGTCCCGAAGGATCCATGGGGCAACGAATATGTCTACCTTTCCCCTGGGATTCACGGCGACCTCGACCTTATATCCTACGGTGCTGACGGTGAGCCAGGCGGCGAGGGTAACGACGCGGATATTAACAACTGGGAATTCGAGTAGTTTGCTCCCATCTGGAAACGGTTCTTGTGTTCATTGGGTCTGTTGGGTTTGGTGTGTTATAGTGCCTTTAAAGCGACGGGTATGGTTTTCATTCCATTCCGTCTGACACTTGCAACGTCAGATTTAATATCCTGATAATCTGTGTCCAAAATGGAAAATTTCTGTACAATGAATTTAAGGAACCCGAAAAACCCAGTGAACTCTATAGACCCAAGAAACACTACAGAAGGTTATACCTTAATCGAACTGACTGTGGTCGTCCTCTTGATTGGGCTATTTCTCGCGTTAAGTGTTCCGCGATTTCAATCCGCTCTGGTAACTGATGACTTGAAGACCACGACACGGAGGATTGCGGGCCTTCTAAACAGTTTGAGAGATGAGGCAATTCGAGAGCACAAAGTGTATATGGTTCACCTTGATCTGGGATCGAATCGCTTGTGGATAGAGTCCGATGGCATGGGCGAAGAAGAAAGGGCGCTAGCACGGGAAAGGGCCCTCAAGTTGCCTCAGGGGGTTCGGATTCTGGATGTCTGGCGCAGAGGAACGGAAAAGAAGGTAGATGGGGAGACAGTTATCCATTTCAGCGAGAAAGGATACGTTGAACAGTCCGCAATCCATCTTGGGGCAGAGGACGGCAGGCAGTTCAGCCTGGTGTTGAGGCCTTTTCTGGGGACCATAAAGATTTATGATAAATATGTGGATATTGGGACCATGTAAAGATCAGGAGGATGGAGTGATGGAGGAATGGAACAATATAAGGCAAGAGCAATACTCCAGTACTCCAATACTCCCTGGCCCAGACCTGGCTTGCAGGGACAGAGATCTACAGACTCAACTTCTGAAATATTGCAGCGACATCAACGTATTCCAGGCAAGTCGCGCCAGGGCAGGCCAGTGCTCCAGAACGAATTCGGGTTTCACGCTCCTTGAAGTGATGATTGCAATGGCTATTATCGCCATTACCCTGGTAGTTGCGTTTGGGTCACAGTCTCAAAGCCTTTCGCTGGCCAGTGAGGCGAAATTCAATACAACGGTCGCCCTCCTTGCCCAGGGTAAAATTGCCGAAATAATGGCGGAGCAACCTGAGGACCTGGTTTCCGATTCTGGCTATTTTGGAGAGGATTTCCCAGGTTACCACTGGGATCTCACTGTGCGTGATGCTGCATTCGCTGGAGCAGAGGAGGCCTCGGATTATGTCAAACAAATCGATTTGAGCATCTCCTATGCCGAGTATGACCAGTATCAATACCGTCTCAGGCTATACCGGTTTGTTCCCAAAACCAGGTAAGCCAATTTTCTTGCAGCTATAAAGACTTATGGTAAACATGTGGATATTACAATCATTTAAAAGGAATGGAAGGATGGAGTGTTGGAGAAATGGAGTGTTGCAATACTGCACTACTCCAGTCTTCGACCCTGAGGCTCAGACCCGAAGGGTACTCCAGTACTCCAAAGAGAATTCAGGCTTTACCCTCCTGGAGATCTTGATTGCCATATTCATCTTCGCCGTGGTCATGACCACGATCTTTACGTCCTACACTGGGACTTTTCGAGTTGTGGATGAGACCGAATCTCAGGCCGAAATCTACCGAATGGCCGGGATTGCCATGGAAAGGATGCTCGAGGATCTGGAGTCCATCTATATTCCGAAAACGGAGGAAAGTCCTAAATCAGAAGAGGATACCGCCTCCCCCTTTCAACTAGTGGGCGAGGACCGAGAGATCGAGGGCAGGCCTGCTGACACCCTTCGATTCATTTCCACGGCACACCTTAACTTAAGCGGCCAGGGGCAGGAGCCTGGGGCGGCCGAAATTGGCTACTATCTCAAAGAAAATGAGGAGGGAGACGATCTTGTTCTTTATCGGAGCGATAGACCGGTGTTTAAGGAAGCCTCTCCCTCTGAGGATGAGACCGGAGGATGGGTGCTTTGTGAGAGATTAGCCTCGGTGAATTTCACCTACCATGAAGAAAATGGTGAGCTCCGCGAGAGCTGGGATTCTGCATCAGGTGAGCTAAAAGGTAAGATACCGAGAATGGTTTCCATCTCACTGGAGTTTGTAAATAGCTTAGATCCTGACACGCCACTCAAATTCATGACGAGCGTCGCACTCGCAACAGAGCGGGGATATACATGGTAAACCCTGTTAGAGAGGATAAACGAGACTTTAAAAACCGATCAGGCTTAACGGTCTTTTCACCCTGGTTTAAATGGCTCGCCCTGTGGAGTAAGGGCAGGCAAATGTCAGCAGAGGGACGAAGAAACTACTCCACAGGGCAAGGTTTTTTCCCCGACAGGGTAAAGTTCCTTAAGGATGAGAAGGGCATGGCCTTGATCCTGACCATCTTAATCATAAGCCTGATTGTCACCCTGACACTACAGCTCAACACATCAATGCGGTCTAACCTGCATGCGGCCATGAATCTTCGAGATGGAATCATGCTTGCTTGTATAGCAAGGTCGGGGTTTGATGGTGCACTTGCCGTTCTGTATGAAGACGCCCTTGCAGGAAATGTGGACTCCCTGCATGAGACCTGGGCGCATTTAGTGAGCCTCTCAGAACATTTTGGCTCCTTGTTTGATGAGGGCAGGTTTGTCGTTGAGATTGCAGATCATTCCGGAAGAATACAGATCAACA
>JABXJZ010000244.1 GCA_013375335.1 Desulfobacterales bacterium | reverse complement strand
CAATATTATCCATTCCCCTCCTGCCTGCTCTTCCTGTCATCTGGTGAAGCTCGGTGGCTGTCAAGGGGACAAACCTGTACCCATTATACCTGTCTGAGTTAAGAAAAATGATGCTCCTTGCAGGAAAGTTCACCCCTGCAGCCACTGTGGAGGTAGCAAATACCGCATCAAGAAGGCCATTCGTCATCAAATCCTCTATCACCAATTTCCACAGCGGTAATTGTCCACTATGATGAGCTGCCACTGCAATAGCTCTCAGGTGCCGCAGCTGATTATGTCGAGAGAGGTGAGGATATTCCTTTATCAATCCATCAATCCTTCTATTCAGCCCCCTTCTATTGGATCCGCTGTGCCTCATGGTTGACGTGCACCGATCAAGTGCGTCATCGCAGTCGGCCCTGGATTTTAGAAAAAATATGCCTGGAAGAAGGTTATATCTTCTTAGGACATCTATGATCTCGCCAAATGGAGGAAGCCTTTTACCTGAAGTAAGGGTGGGGCCTTTTGGGTTGTTTAAATAGTCCGCTACCTTTTTATCAAGGCCCTTCCTGCCAATTAAAGGAAGGAGCCTCCCTGTTGGATGAAAAAAGAGGGAAAAGAGGGGCACTGGCCTTTCCCTTTCCTCAATTACAACGCATTTTTTCCCCCTCAGGGATTGGAGCCAGTCAGCAATCTGCCGGGAGTTCCCTATCGTGGCGGACAGCAATAGGAGGGGAATTCGGGCAGGAAGATATATCATGATTTCTTCCCATACCACGCCCCTCTCGTTATCCCCAAGAAAATGTGCCTCATCTAAGATAACGAGATCCGCAGTCAAATCCTCTCCCTTATGCATGGCATCATAGAGCTGGTTCCTGAGGATTTCGGTAGTGCCTACGATAATTGGGGCATCTGGATTCTCAACCCTGTCGCCGGTCAATATGCCTACATTTTCCCTTCCAAAATGGGTTCCAAACTCCAGGTACTTGGAATTGCTAAGGGCCTTAAGGGGAGATGCGTACCATGACCTTCCATCGTTTTTGTGTACTGCCTCTATTGCCTCGATCGCAATCCATGTCTTGCCACTTCCGGTTGGTGCCGAAACAAGACAATCAGAATGCTTGATGGCGGACAATGCCTTAAGCTGGAATGGATCTGGCCGAAAAGGGCCTTTTTCAGGTGTGCCGATCCTCGAAAAGACACTTCTCAACCTAGGATCGATGCTCGGTTTGATGCTTGGAATATGATGTGCCCATCGGTGCACTCGTCTGGGACTGACTGGTTTTCTTTTATATTGAATCTTACCTCCTGTCACTGTATAGTTGGCCCTTTTGAAAAATTATAGACCAATAGAGCCCTTTTGCTCAATGTGAAAATCCAAATCTAAGTACTATGGGCTATTTTTCAACCATAGGAGATGACCCAATCCAAGAAATTAAGGGTATTTATAACCATAAGAGAGAACAGATTGCATTGCGGTTAAATGAGTTTAAGGAAATCTGGAAGGCAGGCACAAAAGAGAAAGTCTTTGCTGAACTTGTCTTCTGTATCTTAACTCCCACGGCACGGGGCAAATATTGCTCCATTGCCGTTGAAAATATGGTGAGAACGGGCGTTTTGTTTACCGGCGATAGCAGTGAGATTGCGAGGGAATTGAATGGGGCGCGGTTTATCTACAAGAAATCGGCGTATATCGTTGAGGCGAGGGAAAAGTTCTTGCGTGATAGCACAGCTTCCTTAAAGTCCATTATCAGTCTGATGGATGATGGCCATAAGGCACGGGAATGGATGGTTCAGAATGTAAAGGGCATTGGTTACAAGGAGGCGAGCCATTTTTTAAGGAACATTGGCTTCGAGCAGAATCTCGCAATTCTGGATAGGCATATATTGAAGAACTTACGATCCCTAGGGTTAATAGAGGAGATTCCGGTTTCCTTATCGAAGAGAAGGTATTTTGACATAGAAAAAAGGATGAAGGAATTTTCAAAGACAGTTGAGATACCTATGAGTTATCTTGATCTGGTGATGTGGTACAAAGAGACAGGAGAGATTCTGAAATAATAGATGAATACCTTAAGACACATTGCTGAGTGTTATGAGTCCAGAGAAGCGGGCGAGGAAAATGACTTGCAAGACCTTTAATATCTGGCTATTATAGCCATATATCTAGGGATCAGATCAGAAAGGGGTGTGTTTCATGATAAGGGCGAACGTAACAGAAATAAAGAATCGGCTAAGTCACTACCTCAGATTGGTTAAGGGCGGGGAGGAGATCGAAATCGTTGACAGAAAAACGCCATTAGCTCGAATCGTCGGGATAGGAAATCTGCCTGACACCGAAAGGGACGCCTCATGGGTAAAAGAGATGTATGATCTGGGGATCGTTGCTCTACCCAAAAGCACGCGGGTTTCCTCGAGCCTTATGAGTATCGACCATGTAGTATCGTCTGAAGGGAATATCTGTGGAGTTCTGGCGGCGCTTTTGGAGGAAAGGGATAAAGGACGATGAGGTTCTGGGATTCCTCAGCAATTGTGCCTCTCCTGGTGCTTGAAAGAGAAACAGAACAGTGCATCAGGGCCCTTCAGTCTGATAAAGAGGTTATGGTCTGGACGCTGAGCAAAATTGAGGTATTCAGTGCTTTGTGTCGACGATTTCGTGAAGGTGCATTAAAGGAGGTCGATTTTGAATCAACGAAGAAGAGGATGAATGATTTTTTTGATATGGCCTTTGAGATTATTTCTGTGCCGAAGGTTAAAGATAGGGCACTGAGGCTTTTGCAAGTGCATCCATTAAGGGCAACAGATGCCATGCAGCTTGCTTCAGTTTTAGTCGCGACCCAAGAAGACACTTCGAGGGTGCCAATAATGAGTTTTGACAATAGGCTCACAGTTGCAGCTAGGCTAGAGGGTTTTATTGTTAATCCAGATTAGGTGCGTTACCTTTGTCGTTTCAATTTCTTTGTCCGTCAATCACATGAGGTGCATCCGGGGAAAGCACTCATCTCTGAGACACTTAATCCCCGGGGAATGGAGAAGGCAGCTTTGTCTTCCCCGCTATCATAATTTAATATTGGCTTTCAAAACTATATAGGTGCTAAGATATACTAAATCTGCACTAGCAAAAGAGGGGTTAAGTAAGGCTTAAGGTCTTGAGTTTAGGTCCATGTCCTGCTCCTCTATAGTCTAGAAGGTAAAGGGTAAT
>JABXJZ010000243.1 GCA_013375335.1 Desulfobacterales bacterium | reverse complement strand
TACCTGCTGGTACGCCCTTCGAACATCACCCTCATTGAATCCTTCAGCATGAATGACTGTTGAGAGGTGTTTTCTCGTCTTCAGTAAGCTATCCAACGTGTCTTGTCTTTCCCGTTGGTATTTCTCGAGGATGTTTAATACCTGGGACTCTTGAGAATCTGAGAGGTTGAGTTCTATGAGGGTTTTCAATCCCGGAACCCGGAATCCCCAAGCTCCCCTCCGGTTATGACCTGGGAAGACTCCGGCTGTTGCCGCAAAAGCTCCAACTAACACAATCACAAGGACCAATGCCATCGTTAGCCTTTTGCTCGGTTTCATATTGCCCCTCCATGGCGTTTTTTTTGGGGGGATCATTCGATAAAGCCCCTTTACCCCTATTAGTCGCGGGTCGTGGGGAGAAGGTTACAAAAAAGGGTTAATTCAAGATCGCAGGCGGGTTTAGGAGGATCGCATAGCAGCCAACGCAATGCGTTGTTCAAAGCGCCCGTAGCAACGGGAAGACTGGACCGTGTAGCCCTTCACCCTTTCGCATCGATGTAATCGGAGCGAGAAGACCGCGATAGTGCGAAATCCAATTTTTTGTAACCTGTACCGAAAACCAAACGACTTAGGTTATGAAGGTCACACAACACCCTCTTCACGGATTTTAAAGAAGGGACATTTATTCGAGGAAAAAGAGCTTCAACGGAGAAAGGAATGGTTTTTGCAGGTCCTAGTGATCCATGATAGAGTTCGGGGATCGTTATACGTGAAGCTTCCGTCCGGCAAGTTCGAGTGGAACTAATGGCTGGAGAGATAGCTGAGCCGACCCATGCGTTTGCAGAGATCAGGGAAGAGGCGATTCGCCCTCAAAGAGAACGGTTCCAAGAGATAATCCAAAAGCTATTTGACGGGAAAGGAAGCAAAAAATCAGGTTGTTCTCTGTAGCGTTAGTGTTGTCAGGCATCTCATGAGGGTTGACTCAAAACAGTTAATTCAGAAGATCCCTTCAAAGGTATTCGTTCCTATGAAAACAAAAGCGAGAATTTTTCAGCTCTTTTTTTCATTGGTATCAATGTTGTTTTTGCAAGTAGGGTGTCAGACACCTTCACACTATCGGCTTGAAGCAGATGGAGTTGCGAAGACAATTGTACAGGAGAAACAAAAACAAGCTCTGGGCAAAACTGAGGCATTCAATATCGAGAGGCCTAGTGATATCCTTCGGCGCCGTCTATTAATCCAGCAGAATCTACCCCATGCGGGTGAAGCCTCTTTGGGGACCGACAAGCTAACACCGATAGAACACTGGCCGGAAAAGGGGTATCCCAAAGCCACACTATCCCCTGACCAGATTAGATCCCTGGAGCCCGGTAAACCACTTAAGCTGTCCCTCATGGAGGCATTGCAGATAGGTGCCCGCAACAGCTTTGAATACCAGACCCGCAAAGAGGATATTTTTCGAGCAGCATTGGACCTCGACTTAGAACGAAACGAGTTCCGGAACACTTTCAGAGGACTAATAGACAGTCTCATAAGTGCTAATTTGCAAGGGGAGGACACCGTAACTGGCACTGAAACGATCGGTTCAGTGGACTGGAGTAGGAAACTGAAAAGTGGCGTAGAGTTTACCGCTGCACTGGCCATTGACCTGGTAAAATTATGGACTCAGGATCGCTCTTCTTCGCTCGGCCTCCTCCTTGATGTGACAATTGCTATTCCTCTCTTGAGAGGTTCTGGAAAGCATATCGTGACAGAACCGCTGACTCAAGCGGAGCGCAATGTTATCTATGCTATCTGGGAATTTGAAAGATTTAAGAAAACATTTGCGGTCAGTGTGGCCGGCGATTATCTCGGGGTGCTCAGGCGATTCAATGAGGTGGAAAATGCTGCGGAAAACTATCGCAATCTCATCGCATCGACACGGCGTTCGCGCCAGTTGGCCAATGCGGGCCGGATAACAGAAATACAGGTGGACCAGTCCCTTCAGAATGAATTGAGGGCACGTAACCGTTGGGTATCCGCACAGGAGTTATATAAAAGCCACCTGGATGTCTTTAAGACGTCCATTGGGTTGCCTCCAGATGCTGAGATTGAGTTGGATAAGAGCGAACTGGATCGGCTTGTTGGTCGGGCGTCAAAGCTCATGCCCGACATTGCCCATGAGGGGGCATTGAATGCAAGAGGCGAAATCCCCCCAGCGGATGAGCCTATTGAATTGATCCAACCCAGTCGCGAAGATGTCGGTCCCTTGGAAATAGACGCCCCTTTAGCCATCCGGCTGGGTTTGGAAAACCGCCTGGACCTGCGGGTTTCACTGGGGCAAGTGTATGACGCCCAAAGGAAATGCGTTGTGTTAGCTGATCAACTGGGTGCGGAACTGACATTGTTCGGGAGTGCTGCGCTCGGAGAGTCACGATCGATCGCAACGGCCGAATTAGACAATGCAAAACTTCGTGCGGACAAGGGCATCTATTCAGCTTTGCTCACCATTGACCTCCCCTTTGAAAGGACTGCCGAACAAAATGCCTATCGCAACGGTCTGATCTCACTTGAGCGGGCCGTCCGGGATGTACAGGAGCTGGAAGATGGAATCAAGCTCGCCATCCGCGATAAGCTTCGGGACATGGTAGAGGCGAGGGAGAGTCTCAAAATCCAGGCCAGGGCCGTAAATGTTGCCGAAAAACGGGTAAAAAGCACCTCACTCTTTTATGAGGCTGGGCGTGCTCAAGTCCGTGATGTGCTTGAAGCGCAGGAAGCGTTAATTAATACTAAGAACGCATTAACATCGGCTGTGGTGGACTACAGGATCGCTGAATTGGAATTTCAGCGTGATACAGGGTTGCTGCAAATTGATGAAAGGGGATTATGGCAGGAATATGCTCCTGAGAAGGGAGGCCTTGAAAATGTCGGGGAGAAATAAAGGACAAAGACTATTTAAGAAAAAGTCAATCTTGGTGGCCGCCATGGCTATCGCTGCTGGTTTAATTGGATTTAACCTGTTAAGGCTTACGGCATCAAAGGGGAATATTGGTACCAGAAATGATCATCCAACCTTTACGGTCATGAGGGGGCCGCTCCGGATCAGCGTGGTCGAATCAGGGACGATAAAGGCCCGAGAACAGGTGGTCATTAAAAACGAGGTTGAAGGAAAAACATCCATTATATACCTCATTCCGGAAGGGACCCATGTTAAGAAAGGGCAACTGCT
>JABXJZ010000003.1 GCA_013375335.1 Desulfobacterales bacterium | reverse complement strand
CATAACGGGGGATCAAGCCATCTTGCTGACGGATTCCAGGTACACAATCCAAGCAGAGAAAGAAGCGGTTGGTTTTGAGGTCATAACCCATAAACAAGGCGCGATTAATTCATTACCGGAGATCTTCGGCCGGTTAAGCACACGAAGATTGGGATTTGAAGGGGGTTACCTGGTCTGGGATCTCTATCAAGAGGCAAAAGAGAAGGCGGGCAGTCATTCCCCTCCTGTTGAGCTCACCCCGCTTTCTGGCGTGGTTGAAGATATGAGGGAACTTAAGGAGTCGGCAGAAGTCGAGGCTTTGAGAAGATCAGCACAGCTCACGGGAGATGTCCTTGCGCAGGTAATAGAGGAATTAAAGCCCGGTCAGGTTGAAAGGGATGTGGCGTGGAGAATTGAATCCCTCATACGAGAGCACGATGCTGATGGGGTTGCCTTCCCACCCATTGTGGCCTCCGGTCCAAATAGTGCCTTGCCCCATGCATTCCCTACAGACAGGAGGGTAAGGGAGGGTGAGCCCATAATCTTCGATGTGGGGAGTAGGGTTGAAGGTTACTGTTCAGATATGACGAGGACCATTTTTCTGGGGAAACCCTCATCATATTTTGAGGGCATCTACCGCACTGTCCGGCAGGCACAAGTTTCAGCGCTAGGGTCTATAAGGCCCGGAATGGAGAGCACCGAGGCGGATCTCATGGCCAGGGATATTATAAGGGAGGCTGGATTTGGTGATTTCTTTGGCCACTCCCTCGGTCACGGGATTGGCCTGGCCCCTCATGAAAGGCCTGCCCTCGGACCACTCAAGCCAGAGGTGTTAAAAGAAGGGATGGTTTTTACGGTTGAGCCAGGGATATATGTGCCAGGACAGGGCGGTGTCAGGTTGGAGGAGATGGTTATACTTGAGCAAGACTGTCTCAGGGTCTTGACAACCAATGAGAATTTCTACTCCTTCTAGGAAAGACGCTCATGACGAAAGCGTATCCTGAGGATGAGTTATTGGATCAGTTTATTGATCACCTGAGGGTCGAGAGGGGATTGGCCACAAATACGATATTGGCCTATAATCACGACCTTGTCGACTTTCTTGATTTCTTAAGAAGGAGAGGGGTCTCACCCATTCAAATTAGCCAGCACGACCTTTTATCCTTTCTCGGCGAAAAGAAGACCCACCTATCACCCAGATCTCTGGCCAGGAATCTTGTCTCCATTAGGATGTTCTATCGCTTCCTCGTGTCCGAAGGGAGGATTGCGGTTAATCCTGTCAGGTTAATGGCTATACCGAAGCTATATCGGCATCTGCCCGATGTCCTGAGCAGGGATGAGGCGGAGACCCTTCTCTTGCAACCCGATACCACGACTATGGCTGGAAAGAGGGATAGGGCTATCTTAGAGCTCTTGTACGCTACCGGACTGAGGGTTACGGAATTGATAGGCCTCAGAATGACTAATATTAATCTGGAAGCCGGCTATATCAGGACGATGGGGAAGGGTGCCAAGGAAAGAATCATTCCCATGGGCACCAAAGCTATAGATTCACTCAAGGAGTATTTGGCAAATAGCAGGCCGTCTCTTTTAAAAAGGGGTGAATTTCCGCATGTTTTTCTCAATAGCAGGGGAAGGCCCATGACAAGACAAGGGCTATGGAAGATTATAAGGAATTATGCCTTAAAGGCTGGAATTGCCAGGACTGTTACTCCCCACACACTGCGGCACTCCTTTGCTACCCATCTCCTAGAAGGGGGGGCTGACTTGAGATCAGTCCAGATTATGTTAGGACACGCTGACATATCCACAACCCAAATTTATACCCATGTAGCCAGAGAAAGACTAAAAGAGATTCACGAAAAATATCATCCCAGGCCATGAGTTATTGTTTAGCGGGAGAATACTTATTTATTGGATTCAATAATTTCACTAATTTTTTGTTTGACTAACTTTTCATTACTCTTATAATGAGTACCTGAGTGACGCGGGGTGGAGCAGTCTGGTAGCTCGTCGGGCTCATAACCCGAAGGTCGCTAGTTCGAATCTAGCCCCCGCTACCAAGAACCAGCAAGGGGTAGCCGATCTGGCTGCCCTATTTTATTGCTCCGAATTTGGGGTAGGGTGCAGATAGGGGGCATTTGGGTGTAGATAATCAATATCATCCAAAGCATCTACCTCTGCCTTTTTCTTCCCTGGTATCCAATGAGAGTAGACATCCAGAGTCAGTTTTACAGAATGGTGACCCAATTGCTTGGGAACATCGGGTAGGTTATCGCCCTTCGCAATTCTCAGGGTAGCGTAGGTATGTCTCAGATCATGTATCCGTATCCTCCTGCGTCCCCCTTTACCAGGGCCTTGTTAAGTACCCTGTGTCTCCAATTCTCCTTGTCGATTAGGTTACCCATTTCGTTCGTAAAGACATATTCGGGTATATCTCTAAGCCCTAAAGCGAGACCTTTCCTCTTGCTTTCTGTTTGAACGTGGGGATAGGCTTCTTGTCCTCAAAACCAAACTCCCCCAACCCGCTGCCTCAGCAGCAGCCTTGTCTCCCACCTTCCTAGATGTGCTCTTGCCATTCTAAACAATGAACACCCACCAAGGTCCCTCACTTTCCCCTGAAGGTTTATCCACAGGCAGACGGTCAGGGACACCGCTTTTCGCCCGTATGTGGGTAGCCTGTGAGCTTTTTTAGGTCTGCGTGAGAGGTGGTACTATTCTCTTCTTGCAGTAATCGCAGAAACAAATGCGATTATACCTGTGTATTATCTCATCATCAGTAGTAACCTCTTTGTCCTTCTTCCCTTCAGTAATAACTTGATCCTCTGATGTGATCTGCCTCCAGTCTTCATCTTTCATACAATCCCTGCATTTAACTTTTCCATCGTGGTTGCTAATACCTAGAACTTCGTCAATGCCGATAATTCCCATAGTCTCACCCCCCTCTCACGGGCCTATTGTTGTTGTGACTTCATTGCTTGGCCTACTTTCAAGACGCGTTGCAGAGTTGTATGCCGTTAGCACCCAATACCACGTCCCGCTCGGAACGTTCATATCGACAGCTGATCTTCTTGTAATAGGTGAAAAACTCGCGATATAATCGGGCGAACTCGTTCCGTAAGTATATTTTCCACTTGTATCACTTCGATATAAACGGAACTCTGTAGCAGTGCCAGTATAAGAACCCCATGTGAATGTGACATTTGCGGCCAACGCTATAGATGGCACAAGCATCAGGCAGAAAAAGATAGCGATTAGTTTTTTCATGGCTTTACCTCCTGTCAATAATTCATGCGAGAGCAAGCAGGGGCGAAGCCCGCGAGTATTTTTTGTTGACATTCCCTTTGTCATTTCATATGGAGCCAACTTTCATACCTCTTTCTGGTAAGCCCCCCTTTTTTTGCTCCGGGGGCTTCTTTAATCCCTTACCGCCACGTCCTTCCAAAGGCCCAGGGTGAAAGATGAACCGTTTTTGCGATTCCTGTTGAAATTTGGGCTTCTTTTGGGTAAATACCCCAATAGCGGATATAGTTTCCCTCCGCTAAGCCCTTGGCCGTTCCTGGGAGGGAGTTCGGTTTCAGGGGCTTTTCCATCTCCATATAGCCGGCCAATAAGAAGCCGCTCAAGATGTACTCCCGGCCACAAGCAAGCCGCCACATGCCTCACGACATGAGGTATCTTGAACGGTCTGTTTTTGGTTCTGGATGCCATCGCTTATGTTCAGGGCATTTGTTTTATTGCTTTATAGCTATACTATGCCTTTATTTTTTAGAAAGCAAGCGTTTTTTTATTGATTTGGCATTTTTTTTATAGTATATATTCTCACATGCCAAGAGCCCTTTACAATACCCGATTAGAGAAGGATCTTATCAAAGAGTTTAAGATCCTAGCTATCAGGCAAGAAAAGCGTCAAAACGACCTCCTTGAAGAGGCTATCAGGGACCTTCTTAAAAAGTACGAAAAGAAAACCAAGAAATAAGCCTTTAGTCTTTAGATGAGTGGTCTAATGGGAGAAGAACGGGAGAAAGGAGAGCAGAGAAATAAGGAAGCTCCTTACTCTTGGGCCCGAAGCTGGTAAATATGAAGAGGAGATAAACGAAAGCCACAGAATAACCACTCTCAAGCTCAGCTTGCCCGTCGACCAAGCCTAATGGCCTACGAAAATGTCTCGGATCGCCAAGGAGGCGCTGCATTTTCCTGTTGACAAAGGGACAAAGGTATCCTAAAGTTAAAAAAGAAATAAGAAGACAGCGAAAGGGCAAACCCGCCTAAAGGCGGCGGCGCAAAGCCACGGGTCTACAGCCGAAAGGCTATGATTGCCGGGCTCCCGATGGTCAGCTTGAACGATGCCTTTGGGCTATGAGGCCCAGGGGCTTTTTTATTTTGTGGTCAATGGGAGAATGTCACATTGGGAAAAAAACGAACCTATGAAGAGTTAGAACAAAGGGTTAAGGACTTAGAAAGAGAATCCGTTGAGCGCAAGAGGGCAGAGGAAGCACTGACAGAGAGCGAGAGCAAATACAGAGAGTTAGCCGATTTATTACCGCAGACTGTTTTCGAAGTCGATGAAAGAGGCAACTTCACATTCGCTAACCGTTATGGGTTTGAATCTTCTGGTTATACCCGACAGGATATTGATAAGGGCTTGAACGCCCTTCAACTATTTATTCCAGAAGACAGAGAGAGAGTTATGCGCAATATTCGGAAAATACTGAGCGGGGAAAGATGCGAAGGTCACGAATACACAGCGTTGAGGAAAGACGGCAGCACATTCCCTGCCCTCATATACTCCAGCCCCATTATCCGCGGCAACAAGCCAGTGGGGTTAAGGGGAATTGTTATTGACATGACCGAGCATGAGCGGGCTGAGGGGGCATTGGCTGAAAGCGAGGAGAAATACCGCTCCCTGGTGGAGTCTACCGAAGATTCCATATACCTGGTAGACGGGAATTGCAGGTATCTGTTCATGAACGAAAAGCATCTATCAAGGTTTGGCGTGCGAATAGATGAAGTCATAGGCAGAGCATACAGCGAGTTCCATTCCGAAGAGGAAACAGAAGAGTTTGCAGGGAAGGTAAAAGAGGTATTCGAAACCGGCAAATCACTTTGGTATGAATATAGAAGCCAAAGAGACGGTGGATACTTCCTCCGAACGTTAAGTCCTGTTGGAGAACCAGATGGAAGAACAACAGCTGTGACTGTGGTTTCAAAAGATATCACCGAGTTCAAGCGGGCGGAGGAGTCTCTGCGGGAGAGCGAGAAAAGGTATAGGGAACTAAGCATTACGGACGACCTTACCAAGCTGTATAATTCGAGGCATTTCTATGACCAATTGAGGACGGAGATCGAGCGTGCTACTCGTTATAACCGCCCTTTGTCACTCTTACTGTTGGATATTGATAATTTTAAGCACTATAACGATACCTACGGGCACCTGGAGGGGAATGGAGTTTTGGCCAAGTTGGGGAAAGTCATACAGGAGTCTTTGAGGCAAACGGATTCAGCCTATCGATATGGAGGCGAGGAGTTTACGGTAATTCTACCTGAAACCAAAGGTGAGGAAGCTGTAAGCGTTGCGGAAAGGATGAGAAAGAGATTTGAAGCCGAAACATTTTCCCCCACATTTGAAGAAAAGGTGCATAAGACCGTAAGTATTGGAGCCGCCCAGTATCAACCTGAAGAGGAATTCTTGGCGCTTATGAGAAGAGTGGATAAAGCCATGTACGCTGCTAAAGACCAAGGGAAAAATCGGGTGGCTTTTTCAGAGAGTCCCGATGGGGATCAATATGCACAATCCGACCCTAGAGTTCACATTACTTCGCGTCACCTGTAGCGAGGAAACATTGGGCAAAAGATATGAAATGGCCTCTGAAATGATGGGGATGTGTTTCCTTTGATTCAGCCGAAATTTTACAATTCCGCTATTAGTCTATATCCTAGCCCATCCCCAAAGAGTTTTGATGACAATACATAGTGTATAATTCGGCCAGCATTTCAATGTTGTGAAATCAGATATTGATGGTTGGCATTTATTTAGGCCTCCCGGATTATTGCTTGGTAAAGCTGTACCAAACTCCTCTTCATGGCTAAATCCAAGCCTGCTATCTAGCTTCTCGGCTTGCTCTGTGTTGATATCTTTAATCAGGTGTCCATACCTATCAAGTCACGTGTTGTCTGGATTGAAGTATGACCTGGCTGCCTCTGAACTGAATGTATTTGATATTCTGACCCTGCTCAGTCCTTTCCTCAAAGTATGTTAAAAGCTGGTGTAGTTTTGCGCGGAGTGTAGGAGATGTGAAGACAAAGCCCTAGAGCTATTAAGGGATTAAGAATTGAGATACCTTATCACAGTCATAACAGCAGCTTGCTTGCTAACTATTCCGGTCAGATCTTCAGCGTCAAACCTGTTTGTGGAGATCGGACTTGAAACAAGGTATGTGCATGGTGATTCCACCTACTATATCAGCGGAGTCGACCCGGTTTTAGGTTCCTGGGCAAGTGAGCTGGAATTTCCTCTGAACAATTTCATGGCAGGCCTCAATGTAACCGTCGGAAGGAGGCACTTGAAAAACCCCAATCAGACCGAGAGTCGGTTCTGTCTCGTGTGGCTTGTTATCGTTGATGATGATGCAGGCACTATGAAGGATTCCGATTGGATTGAGAATGATCCTGCATATGGTGAGCCCCCTCACGCAGGCAGGGACCTGTATACAGAATCGGATGCCCAAATACGAGGGAGAATCCTTGATATAGATTATGCGTATCACTTCAGGTTCGGAAATAGGTGGACACTTGGTCCGATGATCGGTTATAGATCTCAGAAGTTCAAGTATGAGATATTTGGTTACAGGGGGATGTACTGGACTACTCCCGTATCCGGGGAAGGTAAGGTCTTGGATTACGAAGTTACCTATACCATACCTTACATAGGTCTCAGCTCTGGTTTGCTCCTTGGCAAGACTGAGCAATTTCAATTGCATCTTACCCTTGCTTATTCAAGATGGGCAGAGGCGGAGGACAGGGATGATCATGTCTTACGATACAAATTATCTGAGGGAGACTGTGAGGGCGATGCATACTTGATTAACATTAACTTAGATTGGAACCTTTACCCTCATTGGATTCTAGGCCTGGGCGCAGAATACAGCGATATTGATACAAGCGGGTCGCAACACCAGATGTTTTATGCCGGAACCTTTGTCGGAACAACATATGATGTCGATGACATGATATCATCCTCCTCTTTCTCAGCCATACTGAAGATCACCTACGCATTCTGAGCAAGGGTAGCCCGTTCAGGTCGTGAATCTCTTGCACAAAACTACAATTGAGCAGATGAAGAGTTTTAAAGACATTGCAATAGAGATAGCAAGAGAGGCAGGGCAATTTCTTAAAGCTCGGCTCAATTCAGTCCATAAGATAGGGTATAAGGGTGAGATCAATCTGGTGACAGAGGCAGACAGGGCCTCTGAAGAGATGATTACCTCCAAGATAAACCATCTGTTTCCGGATCATGATATCCTGGGTGAGGAATTTACCTCTACCAAGAGGGGCTCTGATTTCAGATGGATTATAGACCCGCTTGACGGTACTAACAATTATGCCCATGGCTACCCCGTTTTCTGCGTTTCCATTGCCCTTCACAGGCAGGATAAGATTGTCCTAGGTGTCATTTACAATCCAGTGCTCGATGAGATGTTTGTAGCAGAAGAAGGGAAGGGGGCTCTTTTAAATGGCAGACAGATCCATGTTTCCAGCACTGTTGGGTTAGCAGAAAGCCTGCTAGCTACTGGCTTCCCCTATGATATTCGGCAGGATAGCCAGAACGCCCTCAATTACTTTAACACAATGATTAGGAAAGCAAGGGGTATTCGCAGGGCAGGTTCAGCGGCACTGGACCTTGCCTACGTGGCAGCAGGCCGCTTTGATGGCTTCTGGGAACTCAAATTGTGCCCCTGGGATACGGCCGCCGGATGGTTAATGGTGGAAGAAGCAGGTGGTATTGTGACCGATTTGAGGGGAAAGGAGTATTACCTGGATTCTCCGATTATCCTAGCCTCAAATGGGAAGATCCATGAGGAGATGATAGAGGCCCTAAACAGCGTTTCTCCTACTCTATGAGCTTCTTTATCTTATCTGCCTTCCTCTTAACTGCTAGGCCTTCCTTCACAATTGGAATATCTTCGACCACCTTCTCGACCAATTTATCTTCCAGGGATTTCTTCTCCTCAGCTTTTTCGTTTGCCGCTTCCTTTTTCTCATCCAGGCTTAAATCCTTTTTCACATTCCTGAATTCCTTTATAGCACCTCCAAGCCCCCTACCGATCTCCGGTAATCTCTTGGCCCCGAAGATGAGCAAGATAATCCCAGCAATGATGAGCAGTTCTGTTGTGCCTAAACCAAACATAAGATTGGCCCCCTCTTTAGATGATTTTTGTTGAATGTGTAATGGGTAGCTGTATCTCCATGACGTTATTCCTTAACCATTAGGATACAGGCTTACTTCAGGATTTCCTCTTCTCATGTGCCGGAAGCGGATCTTCCCTTGGGAAAATTACTGATCTACCCCTAGGTACGTGGCTACCTATCGGGGTTAATTCTATTTATCAGTGTAGTGAGATCCCAGTCAACTAGTAGTCTCAGCCTTTCGTTTTCCTTCTTGTTCCGGTACACAAGATATCCCTTCTCCAGGCCATGGAGGAAAAGGTCTCTGGTTAATAGTACATCCTGTTTGCAATATTCAGTTAGTTTCTCTACTTCCCCTGCCTTAAACCACTCCAGGGCCTGCAGACCATCTGCGGGTTTTTCTTTATTGAGTGTTTCCCTCACCAGATGATCCAGGCTCAACCTGTATCCAAGCCTATTATAGATATCCTCAAGTATGTCAAATGTGGGTATTTCATCTAAATCCCGGCAGGTATAGGGCTCGAGCACTGCATAATCGAATCTCTTGAGATTGAAGCCAATCACCAGGTCTGCCGTTGAAAGATGTTCAAATAAGCTATCTATCTGATCCTCAGCAAAGGTATAGAGACGATTCTCTAAGCTATCAAAGAGGACAGCTACGGATACCATCATGAGGTGTACGTTCTGCCAACCACCCACTTCCGTGGCTGATCTCTGGGTCTCTAAATCAAAATAGAGAATTCTGTTTTGACCCCCCTTTTCCGATGCCCTCTTTTCATTTACCTGGCACGCAATGCTCTTGAGCTCTGTATCAACAAGGGGAATATCAGCCAAGGATATGAGACCTGTCAGGGCCTCTAAAATCACTATGGCGCCCTTCTTGTCCAGTGGTTTATTGCCCGAACCACATCTTGGAGAGTATATACAGGAAGGGCAGCCTTCCTCACAGGGGCACTTCTTAATTAGATCGAGAGTCTGGCACAGCAACCTCAGGATTACGTCAAAGCCCCTCTGGGCTAACCCCACCCCACCAGGATATCCGTCATAAATGAATAGTGCCGCCTTTCCCACCTGGGGATGAAAGTCGTACGATATCCCACCAATATCGTTTCTATCACATAACGCGAATAAGGGGAAGAGGCTGATGGCTGCGTGCTCGACGGCATGGATGCCCCCCATAAACTGTAGGCCTCTTTTTTCCACCACTCTCTTTATAATGGGCTCGATCTCGATCCACAGCCCTACTGTCTCAAATGTCTGGGATGGAAGGTCAAGGGAGACAACGCCAATCAATTCTTGGCCGGGCACCCTCCTTTTCTCATAGCCGGTTATCTCCTCCGTCACCTTAAGCTCGCCAAACTTGACAACAAACTGTCCTTTTGGCTGGCTTTTCGTAATCCTAATAATCTCGGTTTCCTTTTCCGATCTTACCTGGGTCATGTATTTGAGGTCTGTTCGGCGAACAATAACGTCCTTTTTGTCAATCAGTAACCGTTCAACAACATATGGACTCGCCCTGTGAAGGTATATGGCACCCGGGTGGCACTCTTTGAAGGCCCTGATACCATCCACTGTGCCTATGGCCTCTCCTGTTCCGCCTTCAAATATGGTATAGCTCTCTCCAGCTGAGCGTATGTCCACTGTTAGATGCGGTCTTTTCTTGGTCGCAAACCAGCGCGGCGTGCCTTCGCTTGTCCTGCTGAGCTCCCCGACGGATTCGAGAAGATCAAGGTGCCCTTTGAAATCCTTACACCAGAGTTGGGCATCACCTAGGGTCAGGGGATCTTCGGCTGCCGCGCAGGGTAAGTGGGCTCGCATGATGTGGGCGTTGTTCGGGTCAATGACGGCGGCCTCAAACGACTGCTCGAAGAAATGTGCCGGATGCTGCATGAAGTACTGATCCAGGGCATCCTGGTTAGCGATGAGGGCCACAAGGGAGTCGCGTCCAGAACGTCCCACCCTCCCGCCTCTCTGCCAGGTATCAATTATCGTTCCCGGATATCCGACCAATAAACATACATCCAAGTAGCCTATATCGATACCCATCTCCAGCGCACTCGTAGAGATAACCCCAAGCAGTTGTCCACTTGCTAGCTTACCCTCAATGGAGCGGCGTTCCTCAGGCAAAAAGCCAGCCCTGTATGAGCTGACCTTATCCTTTAATTTGGGGGCTATCTGACTGACCCACATGCTAATCAGTTCGGTCACCTTCCGGGACTGGGTGAATGCAATTGTCCTTAAACCAGAGCGAAGGCATTGTATAAACAATTGTGTGGCCAGGAAATTGGTGCCGGATAGAGGATTGAAAAAGAGAAAATGCCGGCCGGATTGAGGGGCACCGCTCTGGGAAATGACTTCAACTTCTCTATCTATTAAGCTCTTGCCAAGTTCGTGGGGATTTTGGATAGTAGCTGAAGAGAGGATGAATTGTGGTGCCGAGTGATAGCGACGACAGATCCTCCTTAACCTCCTCAATATCTGAGCAAGATGCGACCCAAAGATTCCCCGATAGGTGTGAACCTCATCAATAACAACAAAGGCCAAATGTGAAAAAAACCCAGCCCATTTCTCGTGATAGGCAAGTATACCCCTATGGAGCATGTCGGGGTTGGTCAGGATGATATTCGGAATCCTGCTCTTGATCCTCTGCCGATCCCCTGCGGATGTATCTCCATCATAGATGGTGGCTCTGATCTGGCCTTCCCCTATCCCATAGATAAACTCATAGAGGTTTTTCAGCTGATCCTGTTCCAAGGCCTTAAGGGGAAAGATGTAAAGGGCCCTTACTGTTGCCTCTTTTAAAATCTCTTCAATGACGGGAAGGTTATAGATAAGGCTCTTGCCACTGGCAGTAGGTGTACATACTAGTATGTCCTTGCCTTCCCGCAATTTGTTAATGGCCTTGACTTGGTGAGTATACAATCGGTCTATTTTGAAGTTTCTCAGGGAACCTAGAATGTCAGGGGAGAAGACCTCGGTTTGATCGTATTCGGGGGCGTGGGAAGGGAGATAGCGGTAGTAGGCGATCTGAGGGCCGAGATCCTCTGACTTTTTTATTCGTTCAATAAACGCCGATACTTGCATCTATTGGGCTATCCTATGAGCTATCACTTATCGAGAAGCTTTAGCATATTTTTGCCGAGATTGTAAGATGGCTCAACAAAAATTCTGTCGTGGACAAAGAAAACCTCCCCTTTGTCTGATAATGGTTGCCATGCAGTAGTTTATTTGATATGGTTCGCCGAAAAATCTTTTTGGGAAGGAGGAAGGAGAAAATTGAGAAAAGTAGCAGTAGTAGGAACAGGACATACACCGTTTACCTTTGCGACTGAGAAGACCTCCATAGAGCTCTTTTCAGAGGCAGCCATGGATGCGATGAATGAGGCCAATTTGAAGCCCAAGGATATCCAGGCCCTCTATCTTGGGAATTGTCTGGGTGATTTCTCCGAGGGGCAGGCCATGCTCCAGTCTTATGCGGCCAATGACATCGGGGCCTTTCATATTCCGGCCACGCGATTTGAAGGTGCATGTGCCTCATCGGCCTTGGCTATCAGAGATGCCTTTATATGGGTTGCCTCAGGTTACTACGATGTGGTCCTTGCCGGAGGCGTTGAGAGGGCGGCGAGTATGGGAACACCTCTGGCTACGAGGACATTTTCCATGTTTACTGACAGTCACTATGAATATCCGGCTGGCCTCACCTTTCCTGCAATATTTGCCATGCTCGCCCATCTTTATGCAAAAAGGTATGGTATTGCCCTTGAAAAACTTAAGGAACAGATGGCTCTCGTATCCGTTCAATCCCACTACTATGGAATGTCCAATCCGAAGGCCCAGTTCCGTAAGGAGATAACCGTAGAGGATGTCTTAAATGGCTTTATGGTTTCCTCGCCGCTGCAGTTACTGGACTGCTGCCCTTTTTCCGATGGGGCGGCTGCCGTTGTGCTTGTAAGCGAAGAAAAGGCAAAACAGATTACCGATAAACCCGTATATATTACCGGTATAGGTCAGGCCTCATCAGGTAAGCTGAGCGCTCAAAAGGATTACCTTCCCAGAATTCGGGCCAGGGAGGAATCCGCTAGAGAGGCCTATGATATGGCGGGAATAGGTCCTTCGGATATTGATGTATGTGAGCTCCATGACTGTTTTTCTATAGCGAGTTTGATTGCCGCGGAGAGCCTGGGCCTTTTCGAATATGGTAAAGCAGGCGCGGCCTGGGAAAAGGGTGAAACAAAGATCGGGGGTAGAATCCCCATAAATGTCTCTGGTGGGCTGAAGGCCAAGGGACATCCCATTGGCGCAACCGGTGCATCTCAGGTAACCGAAATATATCATCAACTGAGAGGCGAGTGCGGGGAGCGGCAGGTCGAGGGGGCCAAAAGTGGCCTGACAGATACCCTCGGAGGCGATGGTGTGCTGTGCACCCTGATTATGCAGAGAGGCTGGTAGAGGAGGATAGAAGTGGAATACAAACTGACATTTAAGGATTACGCTAATGCCCTTACGAAGGGGAAACTACTAGGATTAAAGTGTAAAGGGTGTGGCAATATAACGACTCCACCAAAGATGACATGCCAGGAGTGCGGAGGAACAGATCTGGATATCGTTGAGCTGAGCAAGAGAGGTAAGATCGTAACCTTTACTGTCGTAAATGTGGCCCCGGAGGGCAGGCAGAATGAGGCGCCTTATATCATCGCCCTCGTCAAGCTTGATGAAGGCCCCTGGATAATGGGGAACCTTATTGACATTGACCCCGCAAGGGCCTCAATGGATCTGATAGATAAGGAAGTAACGATTGGCTTTCGGGTCTTTCCAGGCGATCAGTTTTCCCCTGGCGATCAGGCAAGGCCGGTGTTTAGCTTTGCATAGCTACCCGTTCCCTTTCAAGGTCCCTGATCCCCTGAAAGATTGTATCAAAAAGCTCGGGAATATTGTCTTCCTCTACACAGGAGAAGGCTACCCGTATATCCGTTTCACCCAGTGAGATCACCCCCACACCATATGCATTCAGAAGATGGAGCCTTAGCTCCTCAGCATTGACCGTCTTAAGCCTCAGGCACATGAAATAGCCAGAATTAAAGGGATATACATCCCAGGCATGTCCATATTTCTCCTCGGTCAGTACCTCCTTCACCCGGTTTGCCCTGTTGCGCATTATCCTGAATTTTTCCTCTTTTTCCGTTTGGTAGTTCTCGGAATTGAGGGAACCAAGGATAATAGACTGGCTCAGGTGGGGGCTGTTTGATATAGTGCCCCTGACAGCTCCAGCTGTCTTTTTCTCTAAGGCATCATAGGCGTCTTTGGGATTACCCTTAAACACAGTTCCATAAGTGATGAATCCCACCCTTAAGCCCCACACATAGTTCTCCTTTGTTGCGGCATCCAGTTTTATTGCCATTATTCTCTGGTGGATCCCGGCAAGCAGGGAAAAGAGGGATTCCCTTATTGACTGGGCATCATAAAAGAGCCCGAAATAGGCATCGTCAGTTATGACGAGGACATTTTTACCCCCTTCTGCGAGATCGACCACAATCTCTACAATCCGCTGCGCCTCCGATACTGTCGGTGTATATCCCGTGGGATTATTGGGGAAGTTCAACAGAACGACTACTTTCTCTCGATTGCGGGCCTCTTTGCGAAGCGTAGCCTCAAAGGCACTCAGATTAAACCCCCCCTCTGATGTGAAAAGAGGGTACTGTTTGATCTCAGCCCCATGCAGGACCGTAAATATGAGGAGGTAGTTTCCCCAGATCTTATCCGGCAGAATGATAACATCGTTTTCCTCTATCCACATATCAGCAGTGACGGAGAGGCCATGGGTTATGGCATTCGTTACGATTGGCAGGCTTACAGCTTTCCCCACCAGAGAGGGGTTTTTCCTCAACATATGCTCCTGCCATGTCCTGCGCAGATTAAGCAAACCGAAAGATGGGGCATAACTCAGTGATTGGTCAGGGGCTAATGGTATGTAGGACATAACAGAGGCAAGATGCATTGGAACACCATTTTCAGTTGCGATACCTATGGTAGCATTATACTTAGTAGCCTTTTCCTTGGCCTCGGCACTCTGGGAGAGGATTCCCTTTGGAAAGTACAGATTTCTCCCCTTACGTGATAGCATATCATAGATAGTGGGGTTGGCATTTTGGATAGTCTCATTGAGTTCCTGGGCAATCGGGTTCATACTGCTTCACCTCTCTTTCATCTCTTATAGAAGGCCACGGCCCCATATCCCACTACTCTCCGTTTCTCTCTCTTGCCCCTGATAGCCACATCCCCGCTATTTGCGTAGTGAAGTACCTTTACCGCATTTCCTCCACATTCCTTGACCGTCATCATCACTGTTACCACTGAACTCAACCCGCAGAGGGTGGTGGACAGATTCGGTATTCCTTCTTGAAGGAATTCACTCCCAGCGTTGAATATCAGCCCCGGGTCGAATTGCTCTATCAGAGAGAGGGTCTTCCTGTCAACCTTGTTTGCGTTCGTGTAATCTGGATAATGGGACATATCTGAGGAGGCCACGAAGAGGACATTTCTGTTCACCGCTATCTCTGAAAGGGCCTTACTTATCTTCTCGCAATCTCGTAAGGATGGAGTACCCATTACAATGGGGACTATATCGAAATCCTTCAAGACACGCTGGAGGAAGGGGATCTGTGTCTCTACAGAGTGTTCCCAGATATGTGCTTGCTCAACAAAATGAAAGGGTCCTTCTCTGTCTAGAAGGGCCTTAGCTATTTCCCTATTCACGGGAATCCTTCCCAGAGGAGTAACATAGGTATCCCAGTCACCTACTGATGCCCCTTCGAGATAAACATGATGGCTTGGGCCAATGATTATTACCGTATCATAATCCCTATCCTTGATTTGCCTGTAAGAATATGCGGCGACCTGACCAGAGAAGACGTATCCAGCATGAGGGCACATAAGGCCCAGCACCCTGCCAGTTATCTGCTTCTGTTTGACATTTAGGATGAAGTCATCAACTGTGCTCTTTAGGGCTTTCTCATGCTTTGGGTAGAAATAGCCCGCCACTGCGGGTTTCCTCGCCCTTTCCTTTGCGAGGACACCGGTGGAATAGAGGCAAAGTATGAACACAGCGATAACCAAAGAGGCCCACCAACTCGGAGAGGGCACAGCGAACAAATTCGGTTTTCTAAGGCGATCAGTCATCAGCTCCTTTGACCTCCTGAGCGATTAAACTAAAGAATTCCCCTCGCGCAGTTTTGCGACTTATGCTATGTGATTACCAACAGAATGTCAACGCTCGCCCTCTCAGTATTCCTCCATGAAAGCCACATCTTAAGGCGCCTCATAGTTCCTTATTGGGGATGATACATAGAAATTCGAAGGGCTCTGGGAACGGGTTTTTAAACTGATGAACCTCATTCGGTTCAATAAACAGCGAGTGCCCAGTCGTTACTACCCGCTCGTTCCTATTGTCATCCATGACCACTCCCTTACCCCTTTCTATCGTAACCAGATGCTCGTAGTTGTGACTGTGCAAACAGGAATGCCCGCCGGGCATGATCCTAAAATACCTCATAATGATATCTTTCGAGCCCTCTTCTGCCCCTATGAGGATCTTCACTGTCACATCCTTTGCCCCTTCAAGCTCTACGGGATTCTCCTGGACTTTATCATTCTCATTGATAATCATGCTAGCTCCTCCTGTTTCAAGGTATATAACAGCTGTCTTTTTTCCTGACTCGTTTAAATGGCAAAGAATACGTCCCTCACTCCCTATACCATAACCCTCCTTTAGGAGCTACCTCAAAGCGTTCTATGCACTTAAGCTGCTGCATCCCCTCATAATGTGGCAGCAGGCAAGAGGCAGGGTAGGGGACCGCTGATACGGCGATCTCTTTGGAAGTTCATAGGGTTCACCTTGACCGACTGGGCAATTTCTTCTATACTCTACTGCCTAAGCAGAACCTCGATCAATTCTTTGAGAAGGGCTTCTCGGACTGGATCAAAGGGGATAATGTGATTATTGCCTTATATACTGTAGCAATCCTCTGGGTGGCATTAGGCACCCTTTTGATTGTGTATACTGAAGGAACAATAGACCTATTGAAAAGACTCGTTTTCATAGAGAAGGTAAGGATATTGGCCATTTTCCCCATCATCTTCGGTATCATTTTGATAGCAGGTGCCTTTGCCTATACACAGATATTCTGGCTGTCCCTCATATTGGGCCTGCTTGCCTTTATGAAGGGGCTATACCTGCTCATGGGGCCATTATCACAGATCAGGGGTCTTATCAATTGGTGGTTCACTCAAGCGAGTGACAGTGTCATCCGTTTGTGCGGGCTGATTGTCTTTGTCCTTGGAATTGCCATGATATCCAATCTTCCATAAGTAGGCATTTTCGGCTCCGCATGAGCGGGCCTGTTGAGCAATATCAAGTCTCAACGATAAAACGTAAGCTGGGAATGGGGAGAAATGAAGATCCTGTTGACTGGCGCGAGCGGACAACTTGGCAGCGAGTGTAAGGAGGCCTTGAAGAGCCGCTATGAAATCATTGCCCCGGATAGGGAAGAGTTTGATATTACCAATTGGGACAAGGTTATAACGGCCATTACTGAATTATCACCGGATATCATTGTTAATTGTGCTGCCTTTACCGGGGTGGATGAGTGTGAAACGGAAAGAGGCAAGGCTGAGAGGATCAATGTGGAAGGCCCCAGGAACTTGGCGCAGGGGGCGGCCAGATATGATAAGGTCATTGTTCATATATCCTCGGACTTTGTATTTAATGGCCGAAAGAGACTACCACAGCCGTATTTTGAAGATGATCCCATGGATCCCCTCTCTTTTTACGGCTTTACAAAGATGGAGAGTGAAGTAGCCGTGAAGCAAAACGCTCCAAATTATATTATCATCAGGACCGGTTGGCTCTATGGTATTAGAGGAGATAGTTTTCCAAAGAAGGTACTTAAATCGGCTCTTAAGGGGGGTCAAGAATCCATAAGCGTTGTTAATGATCAGTTCGGTTCTGCCACGTGGTCCTACAGAGTTGCCCAGCAGATCAAGGTATTGATAGACAACGGAAGGGAAGGGGTTTACCATGCCACATCGGAAGGCTACTGTAGCAGATATGAGTGGGCAAAGTACTTTTTGGACAGAATGGAGATTAAGACCCCTGTAGTTCCCTGTGCCACCAAGGATTATCCTACACCTGCAGTAAGGCCAGTCAATTCTATCCTTGAGAACCGACAATTGAAGAGAGAGGGGCTCAACGTCATGCCCAACTGGCAAAAGGATCTGGACCTTTTTATTGATAAATATGGTGGGGAATT
>JABXJZ010000242.1 GCA_013375335.1 Desulfobacterales bacterium | reverse complement strand
TATCGCGAAGCTAGCGGAGGGGAACTTGTATGGACAGTGCAGAGCTTATTGACCGGCTTCAGAAGATCGTAGAGCCAGGCTACGTTCTCTCATCGGAGATGGATCTGGCCCTGTACGGCTATGATGCCTCCTTGGAGCGAGGTAGACCCGATGTGGTTGTCGTGCCCGGTTCAACTCAAGAGGTATCAAGAGTAGTAGCCCTGGCATACCGGGAGAAAATACCGGTCGTTGCCCGTGGATCCGGCACGAATTTGAGTGGTGGATCCATCCCTCTCAAAGGGGGGATCGTGGTTCACTTTTCACGGATGAACCGAATCCTGGAGATCGATATTCCCAATCGGACCGTAACGGTTGAGCCTGGCCTCATCACCCTCGACCTCCAAAACCGCCTGCTCAAGGAAGGCTTCGTGTATGCGCCGGATCCGGCCAGCCAGAAGGTCTCCACCATAGGTGGGAACCTTGGCGAAAATTCAGGAGGCCCCCACTGCCTGAAATATGGGGTTACAACTAACCATGTCCTCGGTGCTGAGGTTGTGCTTTATGATGGTACCGTGGTGTGGACGGGCGGCAAATCCCAAGATAATCCAGGCTACGATCTCACTGGCCTGCTTGTGGGCAGTGAAGGCACCCTGGGTCTGGTGACCAAGGTTATCCTCAAGATCCTCCGCGCACCGGAGGCAGTCAAGACAATGCTGGCCATCTATAGCTCCATTGAAGATGCGAGCAACACGGTTTCCGCCATTATCGCGGAAGGCATTATCCCCGCCACCCTTGAGATGATGGATCACCTCATTATCACCGCAGTAGAGGAATCAGTCCACGCCGGCTATCCTCTCGATGCAGCAGCCGTGCTGATTATCGAACTTGACGGGATGTCAGACGGGATGGACCGGCAGGCCGAGAAAATCCTGGAGATCTGCAAAAGACACGGGGTTACAGACATCCAAGTTGCAAAGGACGATGCGGCGAGGGAGAGACTTTGGGCGGGACGTAAGGGTGCCTTCGGTGCAGTTGCCCGGCTAAGGCCCAGCTATATGGTCTGTGACGGCACGGTCCCTCGAACAAGGCTGCCGGAGGTCTTAAGTAGAGTCATGGAGGTAGGCAAGAAACATGGGGTTCTCATCGGAAACGTGTTTCATGCGGGGGACGGAAATCTGCATCCCCTGATTTTGTTCGATGAACGAGACGAAGGTGAGCTTCAAAGGGTTCAGAAAGCAGCCTCCGAGATCCTTAAGATATGTGCCAAGGTAGGAGGAACCATCAGCGGGGAACATGGGATCGGCGTGGAAAAGATCAAAGAGATGCCCTTGGTCTTTTCAGATCGTGATCTTGAGGCCATGCGACAGGTGAAGACTGCCTTTGATCCAGAGGGCATCTTGAACCCTGGAAAGATATTACCAGATCCACTAAGCCTCCCTCAAAATCGCTGACTCCTCTCTTCGTGATGTCCATGACAAGCAACTCACATAAGTTGGAGTCCCTGAAGGAAATTGTGGGACCCCAATACATCAAGAGCGATGCCGAAACTCTTTCCGCTTATGCAGTTGACGGCGTGGTGCCGTGGGCAGTAGTGTTTCCCGGGGACCCACAGCAGGTATCAGAGGTTGTCCAGCTGGCCTGTAAGGAGAAACTTGCCCTGGTTCCATGGGGGAGCGGCTCTAAAATGGCCATGGGGAACCTACCACTCCGCCTCGACCTCGTTGTCTGCACAAAGCGGCTCAACAGGGTCATTGACATCGATATCGCCAACCTGACTGTCACGGTCCAGGCTGGCGTAAGATTTAAGGATATCCAGTCTAATTTGGGCGAGTGTTTCATTCCCATGTCGCCTCCTTACAGAGATTTAGCAACGCTGGGGGGGATTATCGCTGCCAATTCCAGCGGTCCTACACGGCTCTTATACGGCCTACCAAGGGATATAGTCTTGGGTCTTGACTACGTGGCTCCCAACGGAGAGATCGTCAGTACGGGAGGCAAGACAGTCAAGAATGTCTCAGGGTACGATATGTGTAAGCTGATGATCGGTTCCCAGGGAAGTGTTGGCATCGTATGCGCAATGACACTCAGGTTGCTCCCCTGGCCCGAGCGCCTGGGCACCTGCCTTTCGGCCTTTGCTACTCTGAGTGATGCGTCCAGGTTTGTTGATCGCATCTTCGAGACCAGCTTGCTGCCAGCTGCCGTAGAGATACTGAATGGGAGGGCCTATGAACTGTTGAGGCCAGAAGGAGCGACAGGAGTGAAAACCGGTGGGTATGCAACCGCTGTGGCCTTCGAGGGATTTCATGAGCCCGTCGATCGCATGGCATCGGAAGTCAGCGAAATGGCTCTGGAATCAGGCGCCGAGAAGGATATTTATCTCCAGGAAGACCAACATCTGGGCTTTTGGAATCGGTATAGCAACTTAGTCCCTGCGTTATCCAAGCGCTACCGGGATCTAGTATCCCTCAAGCTCAACTACCCGATCTCCAGCTACCCCGAGGTTATCCAATTTGGCACTTCGCTGGTCTCAGACAGCCACATTGACCATGCGCTTCTCGCTCATGCTGGAACCGGCATAGCGTGGATCCATCTCCTGGTTGATCCGCGCAACGCCAAAGCCACCGACAGGGTTGTGTCGGTCTCAGAAAGGCTTCTGGATAGGTGCCAAGGCCTTGGAGGCAACCTTGTCGTTGAAAGGGCTATGCCAGAGTTGAAACGGAGATTGCCGACATGGGGACTACCACGAGAAGACCTGGTTGTGATGAGGAGGATAAAACAGCAGATGGACCCATCGGGACTTTTCTGCCCAGGCCGATTTGTTGGTGGGATCTGAGTTACCGTGAGGCTCATATGAATATCGTCCAATTGCGCAAACTGTCCTATGACGAAGTTGCCAAGTGCAATAAGTGCGGCTTCTGCCTCCCCAGTTGCCCCATCTATAACGTCCAAAAGATGGAATCGGCTTCTCCCAGAGGCAAGAATGCCATCACCCGGGCGGTCATTGAGGGACGTCTGGCATTGAGCCCTGAGATTGAGAAATCCATCTTCAGTTGTCTCGGCTGCGGGGCGTGTACCGTTGCCTGTTTCCCTTCTGTGGAAACAAGGGAGCTGGTGTTTCGGGACCGAGAATGCCTGGTTGATGAAGGAATCTATCCGGAGATTGTCGATCGCCTCAGCAGGTATATCCAAGAGAATCACAATATCTCAAATGAAGACAACGAGGAACGCG
>JABXJZ010000039.1 GCA_013375335.1 Desulfobacterales bacterium | reverse complement strand
CACCGAACGCAAAGAGATCACCTCTGATGGTACCATAATCACTATTACAGAGCTCTCCGTTGCAGATGTGGAAAAGGACGATTTCCCCACCAGAGTGCATATGGATTCCCTTCGCATCAGATTCGGTCTGACCGATTATGTTGAGGTTTTTGCCGAGGCTGGCGTCGCTTATCGGGAATTCTCAGATCTCGGCTTCGTCTACGGCGGGGGGCTACGGCTCAATCTTTTTGAGGTGAAACGAGGTTGGTTTCGGGGATTGTATGGTGCTCTCCAGGGAGAATACTCGAGCGGAGACGTTGAGTACGAGTACAATTCATCTGGAGGTAGCCAGTGGAGAAAAGAAACCGAGTGGCGAGAACTTGTTGCCACGGGAGAGCTGGGGGTGGCGCGCTCTCGGGTTTCCACCTATATAGGGGGAGTCTATTTTCGTTATGAAGAAGATACGGAGCGCCATCTACTGGAGAACCTTCCTCCACTTCTTATCTCATACGTACTACAGGATGTGCTGGAGGAAGACAGTTTTGGCGGTTTTGGCGGCATTGACATTAATTTGACCCCTAGCCTTTTGGTAAATGTTGAGGGCCAAGTAGGCGGCCAGAAAGTTATTTTCGGGACATTCGAATATCACTTCTAGCGCTCGATGATAACTCGAGCGCCATATTGCCCACCTTATGCAGTCCCTTGAGGAAGGCCCCCACAATCGTGGGGTTGACTTTCCCCAACGCAGAGCCTGGAACCAGTTTTTCATAAAATGGAGGTAGGCTATGCTAATGCTACCGTGCAAGAACTACGCAGGGGCTGAAATTGGTAGATGTGCGGAAAGGCGCGATGATGGGTATTGGAGGTGTGACGAATGGGCAGGTGACTGGTCCTATAAATGTCGTTGGCAGCCTGCTAAATTCTTTTGGCATGCCCTTGTGTGGATTGCCAAGTGGTTCGGTAAGGCTTACCACTGGTTTGCTCATAAGGTGTGCGTTTCCTGGAAACTCACCAAGGCTTTAGTGTGCGTTCTGTATGTAGGCTCGTTTTCCATAGCAAATTCCACGGCAAAGGTGTTCGGAAAGACACTTGGATTTGATGTTCAAGCCAGGACCAGCCCGATGAGCCCGTTTGGACCTGCGCTTGCTTATGGGAGCTATATTGATGACCGCGGTGGAGAGACAAAAAGGCCACTCATCATGTGTTGGACTGAAGCAGCGGATCCCATGACTGGGTCTTCCGGATTGAGGTTGAGGTACGAACAGCTACGACACTATTCCTCTGCCTTCCATACCATGCTCCCTCAATTTACCACAAAGGCAGTCGATGGTGAGGTGTCACATCGAGGACCCGCATTGGCCTTCTTCAATAACAGGTTTTTTCTGGCATGGACAGGAAAGGACCCGGAGCATAGAATAAATGTGATACAATCCTCTGATGGGGGAGACACATGGTCAAACAGGGTTACGCTGGATGCTTCATCTCCGTCCGGGCCAGCATTGGCGGTCTTCAAAAACCGTATTTACCTCGCCTGGAGAGGGAAACCAAGAGAAGGCTCATACCTGAAGATCATGTTAAGCGGCGACGGGATAAGGTGGGAAAATGAAACCAGGGTCCTCGGAAGAGCAGAATCAGGCCCTGCGCTGGCAACTTTGGGCCCCCTGCTTTTCATTGTATGGAATGGCAAAGATGACTGTAGGCTCAATGTGAGGAGTAGCCAGGATGGGGTTGCTTTCGAGAATCACTTGACGTTGGAGGAGAGAACTGATGCCAGGCCTGCGCTGGGTGGCTACGAGGGGCATCTCTATTTGGCATGGAGAGAGAGAGGTCGTGATGGCGCAATAAAATTGATGCGCAGCAGGAGCGGAACTCATTGGGAGAAAGTCAAAGTGAGCCTTTTTCCAGACTGGCCCTTGAATACCGGTAAACCAGCGTTGGCATCTACCAATAAAGGCCTGATCATTGGCTGGGCGAACCCAAATCTCCACATTGCAGGGACGACCTAGTGACATAGAATCCCGTTACCCCTTCGGACCATCTCCAAGGTGTGTTGCTTCGCCATTAAGATTTAGAGACGACCCTGGAGCAATCTCAGCCCTTTTTTAACTCCTTTTGGGCCTGTATCTTTTCCAGTCTATACGGAGCTTACGCATCCGAGCTCGTAGAGTGTGAGGATTAATGCCCAACAGTTGTGCAGCACCGTACGGTCCCTCAATCCGCCCATTAGTCTGGCTTAATGCGGCTTCGATGTGGCGAGCTGTAGCGGTATCAAGTGCTAGAAATTGAGTTGGCGCTTCTGGATGGAGGATCGGTTGTAGTGCGGGAGAGGCCTTCAATGGAAGTGCCTGTGTGTCGAACCCCAACGCCTTAGCGATTTCCAGGCAGCGACCGTTGCCGAGGATAGCGGCTCGGTCGATTACAGTAGCCAGCTCACGCACATTACCAGGCCAATGGTAAGAAACCAAGAGATTAATGTCCTCTGGTGTTGGTACATGAGGGGTTAATCCAAATCTTCTAGCAGCCCGTTGTGCGAAATGGGCTGCCATGGCCGGCATATCCTCAAGCCTATCACGAAGCGGCGGTAAGTCGATGGGAAATACAGCGATCCGATACCAGAGATCCTCGCGGAATAGGCCTTTGCCGGCCATTGCTCGAAGATCACGGTTAGTCGCAGCAATAATGCGCACATCGACATAGAGCTGTCGCTGACCACCAACACGCTCGAACAAACCGTCTTGTAAAACTCTCAAGAGCCTGACCTGCGCTGCTAGGGGTAACTCCCCAATTTCATCCATAAACAAGGTGCCGCCGTCTGCTCGCTCAAACCAGCCTTTTCTCGTATCAATTGCACCGGTAAAACTGCCTCGCTCATGCCCGAAGAGTTCAGAGTCTATCAGCTCTGGTGGAATCGCCCCGCAATTGACCCGAAGAAAGGGGCCGGCAGATCGTTTGGAACGAGAGTGAATGGCGCGCGCTATGACTTCCTTGCCAGAACCGGTCTCCCCGAAGATTAACACTGGAGGATCTATTCGGGCCACCAATTCAACGCGTTCCATTACATGCCGGAGCCCGGAATCCGCCCCTACTATTGTGTCGATGATGTTTTGGCGTCCCAGGCGTGTGAGGAGTGCATGTCTATCCGCCTCCGCTGCTTCGCGCAGTTTAATCAGTTCGTGAATCCGCCGGTCATTTTCGAGGGCAATAGTGAATGGTTCAAGAAGGGCATGTACCATGGCCTCGTGCTCCACGCGAAACGACTGCGGCGGTAATGTAACGAGGATCAACACACCTATGGGCTCAGCTGCACTATTCAGCGGTCCTACCACCAGATTGCCCTCTAAACCCGCTGGTACAACTCCTGGCAAGCGGTTCCTGATATCTCGGGCGTGACTGCGGATTACATTGCCTTTGCGACACCAACTAAGGATTCGTTCAACATCCTCAGGCTTGCAGTCCGTTCTGGCCCGTCCTGGGGCGGGGACCGATCGACACAGGCCGGTAGCCACTGTCTCGAGGCAAGAACGCTGCAGATCTAGGCGTCTTACCACCACGAGATCCACAGGTAAGCGCTGCACGAGTACCGGAGCCATCCGCGCCACTGACTCCGCAATTTCGATATGTCGGCAGGCCTCGCGCCAGACATTAAGCAAAAGGGGCATGAATTTTTGCATATCGTTTCCGTGATATAATACGGATTGCTTTTAGATATGACGGCTTTTATATCATATTTCCCAAGATTGTCAATGCTCTTGTTATCAAGATCGGTCCTTATCCAAGCAGGGAGAGGCTTAGAAGGCTGAAAAGGAAACTGGCATAGCACTTGCTCCACACTAAACTGTCCTTCGACACTTTGAGAATCCCCCTGTGGAGCTGGGTCTGTATTCCTCTTGAGTAGGTATTGTTAAGATCCAATGGATGGGTTGGGAGTTAAGCCATGGAATTATGAAATTGGGATTCTAGGGGGCGAGGAGGTAAACAAAATGAGAAAAATGAGAAAGATCTTGAGTGGTTTGTTACTGATTAGTCTCGTCGTTGGCATGGGGATTCAAATAAGTCAGGCAAAAGAAGAGGAATTGAAAGGCACGATAACTCTGTCAGGAGCCTGGGCACTTTATCCCATGGTGGTTAAATGGGCTGAGGAGTTTCAGAAGATTCACCCAAAGGTAAGGTTAGATGTTGGTGCTGGAGGCGCTGGCAAGGGGATGGCTGATTGCCTGGCCAAAGTTGTGGATATCGGCATGGTCTCACGGGAAATCTATCCGGAGGAAATTAAGAAAGGTGCCTGGTGGGTTTCAGTAACCAAGGATGCGGTAGTGCCTACAATTAACGAGAATAGTCCTGCATTAAAAGAGCTTCTTGCCAAAGGTGTTACGGTCGAGGCCTGCGTTGGCATTTGGATCACCGGCAAAATCGAGAACTGGGGCGATGTCATTGGTCGTAAGGTGCTACATCCAATCCATGTGTATACTCGCTCTGATGCGTGTGGTGCGGCAAAAACGTGGGCAAAGTATATGGGTAAAAAACAGGAGGATCTCCTTGGAGTAGGGGTGTATGGAGACCCGGGATTGGCCGAAGCGGTAAGAAACGATGTCTTAGGAATCGGCTTTAATAATATCAACTACGTCTATGACGCCAAGACTAAGAGGCAGGTTAAGGGAATTAGAGTATTACCCATTGACTTTAACGGCAACGGCCAAATAGACAGAGACGAAGATTGTTACAACACCCGTGATGAGATCGTTCAGGCCATAGCCACAGGGAAGTATCCTTCTCCCCCAGCGAGAGACCTGCATTTTGTCTCGAAGGGTAAGCCTGAACGGAAAGTGGTGACAGAGTTCATTAAATGGGTTCTTACACTGGGTCAAAGATATGTACCTGAATCTGGCTATATTAATCTGACTCAAGAGAAACTCCAGGAACAGAGAAAGAAACTTGAAGGTGAATGAGGCTGAGGCCGGAGGAAGTATTCCGGCAAAGAATACTTCCTCCCGACTTTGATGCAGTAGAAAGGAAGTAACCAGGTATGCAGAGCAGAAGATTGTTAAAAGATCGGATTGCGAGCAAGCTTATGATGCTTTTAACGATTTTCTCGGGCCTGATTGTATTTCTGATGGCGTTTGGCTTATATCAGAGGTCAAGGCCAATTCTGGCCATTAAACCCTTAACTGAACTGTTATTTTCAACGTCCTGGCATCCCCTGAGGGGGGAGTTTGGTTTTTTCCCGTTTATTATGGGCACCCTCTGGGTAACCGGGGTCGCCCTTGCTATTGCCGTTCCTCTTTGCCTTCTGACAGCTATCTATCTCTCTCAGTATGCCCACAGGAGAGTGCGGGAATGGACCAATCCTCTTATAGACTTACTTGCAGGCATACCGTCGGTAGTCTATGGGATGTGGGGTATATTGATTATTGTACCGTTGATAAAGAATCACATTGCACCTTTTTTCGGAATTTTCTCAACCGGCTACAGTGTGATTGCTGGCAGTATTGTTCTGGCGATAATGATCTTTCCCATAATTATTCATGTTGCGGTAGAGGTATTTAGGTCAGTACCTTATGAGGTGAGTGAGGCGTCTTTGGCATTAGGTGCAACAAAATGGCAAACAGTAAAGCATGTTGTCATACGCAAAGCTATGCCAGGCGTAATAGCTGCCATTGTACTTGGGTTGTCACGGGCCTTCGGAGAGACAATGGCCGTACTTATGGTAGCGGGAAACGTGGCCAAGGTTCCATCTTCTGTCTTCGACCCTGCCTACCCGCTGCCGGCACTGATTGCCAATAACTATGGAGAAATGCTGTCTGTACCTTTATACGATTCCGCGCTCTTACTCGCCTCATTGGTTTTATTGCTGGTAGTCTTGTTCTTTAACATTATATCCAGGGTTATCCTAATTAGAGTTGAAAGGAGCATCCAGTAGGATGAGTAGGAGAAACATAGAGGAAAATGTGTTTAAGGGGCTGATGGTCGTCTCTACACTCATAATCCTCTCAACTCTTGTGCTCATATTAGCCACAGTCACAGTAAAGGGGCTGCCTGCTTTGAATTTGGCAATGATTACTCAGACACCGAAAGGTGGATACTATCTTGGAAAAGAAGGTGGAGTATTAAATGCCATTGTCGGCTCCCTTTATCTGGCAGGAGGAGCGACACTATTGGCTATTTCGATTAGCTTGGTCGTTGTCTTATATCTCAATGTATATGCAAAAAAAGACTCACACTTGGCAGCGTTCACGCGTTTTTCCTTTGATGTTTTATGGGGAATTCCCTCGATAGTGTACGGAGCCTTTGGGTTTACGATTATGATTTTCTTTGGACTCAGGACTTCGCTCTTAGCGGGTATTATTGCCGTATCGCTCTTAATTCTACCCATAATGAGCAGGGCAATGGATGAAGTAATAAGAATGGTACCAGAAGAGCTTTTCGACGCATCATACGCTTTAGGAGCAACCAGATTAGAGACTGCCTTTAAGGTAATTGCAAGGCAGGCATTACCCGGAATATTGACTGCGGTCCTCGTTGCTTTTGGGAGGGGAATTGGAGATGCTGCCTCAGTAATATTTACGGCTGGATTCACCGATTCTATTCCTTATTCACTATTTCGCCCGGCAGCCACTTTACCCCTGGCCATTTTCTTTCAGCTGGGAACCCCTATTCCTGAGGTTCAAGACCGGGCCTATGCCTCAGCACTTATACTGACGGTGATAATTCTGATAATCAGTGTAGTTTCAAGAATTTTAACAAAGAAATTCACGAAGCATATAGTGAAATAGGAGGGCAGGATGGAATTCAAGACACATATAAGCGTCCAAAATCTAGACGTATTTTATGGAACAGAGCGGGCGCTAAAGGACATAACCGTTGACATCCCTGACAAAAAGATAACTGTTATTATTGGACCATCGGGCTGCGGCAAGACCACACTCTTGAAATCATTTAACCGTCTGGTAGACTCAATGGATGAAGTTAAGGTTTCCGGAAAAGTCTTTCTTGATGGAGAGAACATATTTGATCCCAAGGTAGAAATTACTCATATCAGGAAAAAGATGGGGCTCCTTTCACAAAAGCCCTTTCCTCTGCCCATGTCAATTTATGATAATGTCGCCTACGGTCCGAGAATACATGGAATAAGGGATAAAAAGGAATTGGGGAGAATAGTCGAACATTATCTTAAGCAGTCAAGTCTATGGGATGAGGTAAAGGATAGGTTACATGCGCCGGCATCAAGGCTTTCACTGGGTCAACAACAGAGGCTTTGTTTAGCAAGAGGACTGGCAGTTGAACCTGAGATTATCCTTGGCGATGAGCCCACCTCAGCCCTTGATCCAAAGTCAAGCCAGCGTATCGAGCAGAGATTTCTTGAACTAAAGAGGGAGTACACAATTGTCATTGTTACACACATCTTACGCCAAGCAATGAGACTTGCTGATTATGTGGTTTTCCTTTATCTTGGGGAGCTCATAGAGCACGGGCCGGCAGAAGATATCCTTGTAGATCCTAAAGAGGAGATGACCAAAGAGTATATAAAAGGAATAATAAGCTAATTGGGAATACTCGCTACGCGCACTTAAGGAAGCCCATAGACTAAGCTGTGTCTTATGATATGATTGATTGGTCGCATGAGCGCGAGTGGAGATGGAGCCCAGCTTCCACCTCCTGTCGCCCAGTCAAAAGGCGATATGCAAATTACCCTGATTCCCGGTATACTTTTCCCTCTGGGCTGCTAGCTGGTCAATAGCTCCCTCCTTAATCGTTTTTTAAAGGAGCTTACCATTAGTGGCCCAGTTTGTTTAGGCCTTCGAGCCTGCATAGTATCTAACTGAATTATGTGGTTCCAACCCCAGCGCGAGATTAACGAATTGCGACTGAAGTAAACACCTCCTGCCTATCTTTCTTGGAACTTGTTGCAAAGCTCGTAAGTACGTCGGGTCAAGATCCCGTAATCCGATCCAACCAGGAAGAACTGAAAGTGCAGGGCAAATGAGAAACAGACAAGCTAAGCTAAAGGCATCGGGCAGACCTGGGGACCTTTCGGTGACGAGCAAGAACTTGAAGGAGCAGGAGATGCCTTGATCGTATCACAACCCATCCCATAATTCCCAGAATCGGGGAAATGATTTATTCACACAATCCTCATCCTTTATCCTAACCCCCGGCACCTTTAATCCTACCACGGCCAGGCTCATGGCCAGGCGATGATCATCATGGGGTTCGACACGGGCTCCACGGAGGCCCGTTCCCGCACGTATGATAAGCCCGTCGGCCACCTCCTCAACTCTACCGCCAAGCTTGCCCCACTCCAGGGCAATGTTCCTTAACCGGTCGCTCTCCTTATAGCGGAGGTGAGGGACATTCCTGATTGCTGTACTGCCATCTGCGAAGAGGGCAACAGATGCCAGGGTGGGCACCTGGTCAGGGATGGCCTCCATATTTGCCTCGATCCCGGAAAGCGGTCCCCCGCAAACAGTAACCCGTTCAGTTTCCCTCTCAACGTGGCACCCCATTTCTTGGAGGATCTCGAGAAATCCTATATCACCCTGCCTGGAAGTATGGGGCTTGATATTTTCTGTTGTCACCCTTCCGCCGGTAACGGCTGCTGCTGCCCAAAAGTAGGAGGCCGCTGATACATCACCTTCAATTGAAAACTCACAGGGCAGATACCCGTCGCCTGGCGGGACCATGAAATAGCGGTAGCCATCCCGATCTACCGAAACTCCAAACTTCCTCATCACCTCTATGGTGATATCCACGTATGGCCTTGAGACTAATCTTCCCGTGATCTCAACCTCTACGCCCTTTTCAGCATACGGGCCAGACAGAAGCAGTGAGGACAGATACTGGCTGCTCTTTTCCCCGGACATAGTCACCCTTCCGCCCCTTATACCTTGTGCACGGACAAGGGCCGGAGGACACCCGTTCTGCTCGACGCAGATAATATCCACACCCAGCTGGTTCAGGGCATCAACCAGCTCTCCAATAGGTCTTCTGAGCAACTGAGAGCTCCCGGTAAGGAGAAATTCTCCCCTGGCAAGGGAGACTGTTGAAAGGAGGAGGCGAATGGAGGTGCCGGAGTTCCCCACATAGAACTCCTTTCTACCGTGGACAGGGGAAAACCTCCCACCCATGCCCTTGACTTGCAGGGTTTCCCCCTCAGGCGATATTTCAACGCCAAGGTCCCTAAGCACACCGATGGTATAGAGGGTGTCCTCACAGGCCAGAAACCCCCGCAGCGTGCTTTCCCCCATAGCCAGGCTTGCAGCTATCGCCGACCTATGGCTGATGCTTTTGGAGCCTGGTATCCGTACGGTCGAATTGAGGGAGGTGCGGGGCTCAATCTCCTTCAACGCTTAAGGCCTCCTTCACTGCCTTGGTCATCTCTTTGAGGGGTGGTTCAAGCCCTGTCCACAACCTGAACTGTTCTGCTCCCTGATTGATGAACATGCTAAGGCCGTTAATCGTCTTGCATCCATGAGCTCTGGCTAATTTGAGCATCCTCGTCTCCATGGGATTATAGATGATGTCCATTACCACCATATCTCCTTTTAGGAGATCCTCAGGTGTAGGGCACTGGTCCGTGTGAGGATACATGCCCACCGGTGTTGTCTGGATCAGGATATCCGCATCTATCCTCCTTAAATCCCCTAAAGGGACGAACGGGGATTGGAGAGACCTCGCCACTTCCGTCCCCCGCTCAGGGGAGCGGTTGACGACGGTCAGACGTA
>JABXJZ010000241.1 GCA_013375335.1 Desulfobacterales bacterium | reverse complement strand
AATCAGCTACCAAATCAGAGGCTAGTTTCTCAGCAAGGGAAGGAGTCACATATTTCCCACCCATCGACACCTTTCGTATAGCTGAAATCAATTCATCCGGCGCACTCTCTTTTGTCAAATATCCAGAAGCACCTGCCCTTAGAACCCGCACCGCATATTGTTCTTCAGGGTGAATGCTTAACACCAGAACGGGAAGGTCAGGCCTTTGACTTTTTAACTGTTTTAGAGCATCCAACCCATTTAAGCCGGGCATAGTTATGTCTAACACAAGCACGTCGTAGTCGTTTTCAGATACCTTCTCAAGCACTTCATGCCCGGTGTCCGCTTCGTCTGTTACAGCCATATCGGTAGTTTCCGCAACAATCTGCTTCAGCCCTTCACGAACAATTGCGTGATCATCAGCGATGAAGATTTTGATCATGGAAGATCTCCTGTTTTCAATCACAGATTTGGGGATTGAGAAATTCAGGAATTCTCTAGAATTCCTTCAATTCATACTCCCTCGAATTCCTCAATTCCCTAATTCCCCGCTTTCCTCAAGCGGAATACTCACGGTCACCGTGGTTCCCTTATCTGGAGCACCCTTGATTTTCACCGTGCCTCCCCATGGATGAATACGTTCCCGGATCCCCATGAGTCCAAATGACTTGGGATCGGAAATCTGCTTTTCGGTAATTCCCTTCCCATTATCCCCCACTTTTAGCTCAACTATACCATTTTTTTCTTTCAAGCTCACCCTGACCCTTGTTGCATGTGCATGGCGAGCCACATTTGTCAACGTCTCCTGGAAGATACGGAAGAGAGCCGTAGAACGATCTCGGTCTAAGACAATATCCGCAGGGTCTACGCTCAGGGCGCAGGTTATTCCCGTTCGGTTTTGAAATTCATCTGCCTGCCATTCAATAGCCGCTATAAGACCAAGGTCATCTAGTAGGCCTGGTCGTAGTTCCGTTGAAAGCCTCTTCACTGTTTTGATCGTCGCATCTGTGAGCTCTGTCATTGCTTTTGTCTTGTCAAGCAAGGGCCTTTGATCTCTCGGCAGTTTTTTGGCTAACCAGGATAGGTCCATTTTTAAACCTGTTAATGCCTGTCCCAGATCGTCGTGAATCTCGAGGGCAATGGCAGTTCTTTCCCCCTCCCTCACAGACTGCAAATGTATGGCAAGGTTTCGTAGCTGTTCACGTGATTTTTCCAATTCCTCCTTTGCCCGTTTGCGCTCGGTGATGTCCCTCACGATCACGAGGTTAGCAACCTGTCCCCTGTACATAATAGTACCGGCATTGATCTCACCGTCTATATCACTGCCGTCCCTATGTCTGAGAATGTTCTCGGATACAGGGCTAACGACTTTCCCTGCCATGCGTCGCTCATAACGCCCAATAGATTCGGAAATCTTGTCAGGATGTAGATATCTGGTAAAAGGTGTGTCAATCATCTCCTCAACCGTATACCCCACCATTTCTGCCATGCGCTGGTTGACGAATTTTAAATGTCCATCCTGAATGATGGTGATCCCATCGTTTGCCCGCTCCACAAGGTCGCGATATTTCTCCTCACTCTCACGCAGCGCCTGCTCCGCCTGTTTCCGCTCGGTGATGTCCACGATATTAGCATCAAAATGAGGATTTCCTTCACTCTGATCATACAAAACCCTAGCACTAACCGAACCCCAAAACGGGGTCCCGTCTCTCCTTCTCAAGGGTAGTTCGACTGCATCAACGCTTCCCCGAGCCAAGAGATCGTCTGAAAATGCCTTTCTATCCTTGGGGTTCATATATACCTCGGCCACGGACATCTTCTTGAGCTCTTCCTCTGAGTCTAAGCCGAACATCTTGAGGAAGGTGGGATTTGCCATCAGGAATTTCCCTTTGGGACCGGGTGTGGTTCTATAAACCGCGATCGGCACATTCTGAACAAGCGACCGGTAGCGCTCCTCGCTTTCCCGTAGCGCGTCCTCCGCCTCCTTCTTCTCGGTGACATCTTTGGCAAAAACAGATAAACCTCGCTTGGAGGGATAGACACTGATTTCAAAGAAAAAGTATTTACCCCCAAGCTCGTATTCGTTTACAAAAGTCCGGGGTTTCTGCGTTCTCAATACGTCCCGATATATCTTTTCTGCTCTTCTCGTCTGCGGTAAGTCTGGGAAGACTTCATAGAGGGTTTTCCCAAGGGCATCTCTTGCCGGAATCCCTGTAAGCTCTTCAGAAGCCTTGTTCCAATACGTATATCGTAAATCCTCATCAAATGCGAAGAAGACCTCTGCTATGCTGTCAGCGAGCTCCCTATAGCTTTCTTCACTTTCCTTCAGTGCAACCTCTGCCAGCTTTTGCTCGGTGACGTCAATGAAGAAACTCAAGATAGCGGGCTTGTCGTTCCACGAAATGAGACTTCCCGCGGACTGGATCCAGATGGGTCTGCCGTCTTTGCGTTTAGCTTGCCACCCGTGATGGATGGGAACTGGTCTTCCACTCAGTATGTCGCTGGCCCTCCTTCCCAACTCAGCCCGCTCTTGGGGCGCAAAGAAGGATTCCCTGAAATCCAGACCGATGAGATCCTCCGGGTTGGAATAGCCGAAGATTTGAGCAGCGGCCCTGTTGGCAAACTGAGTAATGAAATCTTGAGCAACGACAATCCCCTCAATGGATCCCTCAACTACGCTTCTGTAACGCTCCTCTGACTGCCTAAGGGCCTCCTCAGCTTGCTTACGCTCGACGATTTCTTCTTCAAGTCTTGTGCGCATCTGTTTTTCTTGTTCCAATCCATCTCTCAACTCACCATAGAGTCTCGCATTCTCAATGGCCATCGCCGCTTGATACGCAAAGATACTCAGCAACAGCTCATCTTCCTCGGTAAAAGAGGTGCCGTCGGTTTTGTTTATAGCCTCGAGCACACCTATCAGCTTTGTTTTCACCTTGAGCGGCACACACAGGATGGATTGTGTTTCAAACCCGCTCATGTTATCAATCTCCGCATAAAATCTGGGGTCCTCTCTGACGTTCGGGACCAAAATAGGTTGTCCATGTTCAGCAACCCAGCCTGCAATTCCCTTTCCAGGTGCAAGACGAGCGTCGATCAATCTTTCCGCCTTTGGACCAGTGGGAACACTGAATACCAGCTCCTTGGTCTTATCGTCAAGCACCATGAGCGTACTAGCAGCTGAGTTAGTCACTCGATTTACATACCTCATGATAAGCGCTAATACTTCGGCTAGATCAAGAGTTGAATT
>JABXJZ010000240.1 GCA_013375335.1 Desulfobacterales bacterium | reverse complement strand
GCCCCTAAGCGAGAACTTCTGCTAGGCCCACGGGAAAAGACCTCCTGAGAAACTGACTATAGAAAAGAGCATGGAGATGTCTTTTTTTGCTATGCCCTCTCATCGCTCAGGTTAGTGGGCGTTTCAAAATGGTGTATTTCCAAATAAGCAATGGCTAACAAGCACTCCGTCTATATACACTATTTTGAAACGACCCAGTAAGGGAGATTGTTTTGAGGGCATTGAGCAAGAAAGGCATCTCCATGCTCAGCGGAGAGTGTCTTTCACGAATACCTCCGAAGTGAAGCCTCGGAGTCATATGCTGTGAACTAAAACGAAGGAAGTCTAAAACGCCCTCGCCTCTGAAAGAGAGGGCTCATGGCAAACGGATGAACGCAGGCTATTGATCAATCGTAGGGATCCTCATCATATCCAAGCTCTTTCCAGTTGAGCACAGAGGCGTTCTCCCCGTGGCAGTCTTCACAATTAAATGACTGCTCACTTGGAACAACTGAGTGGGACACACTGAAATTGAACTCCTCGGTGACCAAGGTGGCATCCCTATATTTTCCCTTCGCATATTGCCGCATCTCCTCAACCGTAGTTTCTCCATCCTTATCGGCATCTGCTGCCCTGACCTCAGGGACAATGATAACATCTTCAAGCGCAGCATCAGCTCTCTCGATGAACCAGGTTACCGTAACCATATTAAAGGGGTAGATCTTTGATATCAGGTCCGTGGCCCCTAGAATGGCATAAGGACCTAACGTCTTTCCAGTGTACCACTTATGTCTGGGAATCCATCCGGGTTGTCGCTCTTCTGTGAGGGGTTTGCCGTCTTTTGTGAATTTATTCCAGCTTCTACTCTTTATGGCCTTGCCCGGCCTTGGGCCGCTATGGCAGGTTACGCAGGCTATTTTGGTAACATGTCTGCTGTCCAGGATCTCACCTTCGGCAACCCTGCCATGGGGCTTTTCCTCGTGGCATTTCAAGCAGGAAAGGGTCCCCTCGACTGTGTCCTCCGTTGTATCAATGGCATATCCCCTGGCAAACTGATGATTGCTATGGGGATCGGTTAGTCTCCCATGACAATCATGGCACCTCATTCCCACCGCTAGGTGAACATCATGTTCTTCATCAAATATATCCCCTCTCTTGAGCGTAGCATAGCTCTGGTGGCACCTTGCGCATTGGGCTACTGTTGGGCTCCCCTTGCCATCCTTGGTTTTATGGCAGAGTCGGCAGTCAGTCTTTCCAGTTGCAAGATCCCTATAGGTGGAGGTATGGCATTGACCACAGTTCTTCTTCCACCCCCTGATCCTCCCCTGTTTTTCAAAGCTGAAGTTGTTAAAGGCGTCCCACTTCTCCAACATCCCAAGACCATTACCCCAACCACCAAGGGCTGGACTTCTTCCGAGCTGTCCATGATAGGAACTTTCGGCGACATCCCTTGCCCGGGCAACTGAAAGATCGAGAAGAAAGACAATAGATACGATGACTAACATCGTCAGGGTATTCTTCAAAGGCTTCACCGTCATGCTCCTCTTTTGGCAGCTCCAAAAGGATAGTGGGAATAAACGTTCATCTGTAATACATGTCAAGGAGAAAGTACCCAAGGCCCGTGTTTCCCTCCTCATTCCAAGGGGGTTACAATCTCTATCTCTGCCTTATCTCTTAAGGACTGCAGCCAGGCATTCGATATCCTTCTCACCTTCGCTAAGACCAGTGCCTGTCTGAAGGACTCCCTTTCCTTATCGAAATCCTCTCTATCAATGCCCTGGCTATCGAGCCACCTGATGATATAGACCTTCTTGTTTGCCTCAAAGACCTGGTCCGGGTATCTCTCTTCAGATGACAGGGAAAAGGCGGACTCACGTAGTAGTGGTGCGTGGCCGATCTTGGATATACTCTGACCTCTGGTAAGAAAGCCTGTCTCATCGGTCTCTAACCCCTTGCTCTTCGCCACTTCAAACCAATCAGCACCCCCTTTTAATTCCTCAAGGTAACTCTCCGCCTCCTTTTTCGCAGCGGCGAGGGACAGATGATCGATAAAGTCCTTATGTACTTGATCGGAGGCCTCGCTCATCTCTGGAATATAGGAATCCTTGCTGTCAACAACCTGGATGAGATAGAATCTACCCTTATGTGCGATGACGTCACTTACCTCCCCCTTTTCCAATGAGTAGATAGACTTCTTGAACCTTTCATCTCCTCCCAGTCCTGGTACGTTTCCCTTCTTGGGGAAATAATCGCTCTCAGTCGCGGTAAGCCCATGTTGGGCTGCATAGGTGGTTAAATCAATATCATAGGGCATCTGATCCATGAGGCTCAAAAGCCTTTCACGTGCCATATCCCGGCCTACATCCCTCTTTAAGGTTTCTATTATTTCATCCCGTACATCGGGCAGTGTCTTAATGGAGGCCTCCTTAACATCATCTACCTTGATTACGTGCCAACCGAACTTGGTTCTCACCGGACCCCCGAGTTCACCTGGCTTAAGGCCAAAGGCCAGATCCTCAAAGGGCTTAGCCATCTTACCCCTCTGAAAATAGCCGAGATCCCCTCCTTTTGAAGCAGAAAGATCCTGTGAATGCTTTTTGGCCAGGTCTGAGAAATCCTCTCCGGCCCTCGCCCTCTTCAATATGGCAAGCGCCCCCTCCTTTGCCTCTGCCTCTTCTGATTCAGATGCATTCGGCGCCACCTTAAAGAGGATATGCCGTGCCTTAACCTGTTCAGGATCCTTAAACCGTTCCTGATTTAGTTCGTAGTAGTCCGATATCTCTTCTTCTGTCACAGTTACCTTATCCTCAAAATCAGACGGCTCCAGGGAAAGGTAGGCTATTTTTATCTTTTCCGAAACCCTGTATCTCTCCTTATTTTCCTCAAAATAGGCCTTCTTCTCATCCTGTCTTACCTCTACTTCTTCTTTAAAATCCTCGGGATTGAGGGAGACGAAGCCAACATTAATCTTCTCTTTGCTATAGGTGTAGTAATCCATAACCTCCTTGTCTGTTGTGGGGAAAAAGCATGTGATAAGCTGACGGATCTTCTCCCCCAACAACTCCAGCTTTATCCCTGATTCAAAGTCCGAGGGCTCCATTCTATTGTACCTCAAAAGGGACCTGTACCTACCCTCATCAAACTCACCATTTAACTGGAAGGCAGGGTAGGTGAGAATAGCATCGGATACTTCCTCATCGGTAACCCCCAGGCCCAGCCTGCCAGCCTCCTGACTGATTAATCTCTTCTCT
>JABXJZ010000239.1 GCA_013375335.1 Desulfobacterales bacterium | reverse complement strand
AACCAAGATGCGCCCAATTTTGAATTGCTTCATGCGTGCTCTCCACCTCTCCAGAAGTCGGTGACCTTCTCCAGACCAGGCAAACGAGATAACTCCGCTAACCTCTCTTTAAGCTCCTCCCCTTTTGTGAAGACTATCTCAAGCTTATAGTCGAGGCCCTCAAAGGAAGCTGGGGGCGTTATCCTGACCCCTGAGGGAAGGGAAAGACGGGAAAGGCCTTTTCTAAAGAGGGTTTCGGCATTCAAGAGGGATGGAAATCGTCTGACTCTCAGGAGCTTAACTATGGCCTTTACCTTTTGGGGATTATTCATCCTATCATTGTGTAACAGGCCCGTAAGTTCTCCTTCATCTAGAACCCCCTTTATTGATCGCCCTTCCCTGCTCGCAATTTCCATAACCCATTGCGTCGCTTCCCATTGTTGATTGAAGCCCCACTTTAGGGATGTAAACAGATCATTAATCCTTAGCCGATCATCTCTGCCAATGCTGCTCATTAAACCAGCTACCCTGAGCGATAGCCTCTCCCGAGCGACAGAGATCTTTATTGTCTCCTCCAAATCCATCAGGCCTAGGAATAGCTCTAGCGTCTGTTTGTTTGGAGGGAGATCAAGCATGGGCATAAAGTCGGTCACTACTTGTTCTCTTCTAAGAAAGCGTGTGAGCCTCTTCAAAATCATCCCTTTTTCAATGTCATTCAGGTGCCGGTGAACAAGGTTATCATATAGGTTAAGCAAAAGTGCCTCAAAGGGAGGAAAATCATCCGGTACTACCTCGCACACTATACCTGGCCAGCCTAATTCCCTTGCGGCCAACAACCTTCGATATCCGGCAACCACTATGAGCTTGCTACCTGAATTCTCAAGCAGGTATGGGGGATTGAGAACACCAAATTTACCAATTGAGGCCTTTAGTGGTTCCAGGTCAAAATCAAAGCTCATAGTAAATGGTCCCGGTTTCAAATCAATATCCGGTATGGCTACCTTTGAGGAAGTGGTTTTTAACGGTCTTTTCCCCATGACAATCACCTCAAATCGGATTTATCCCTCACTCAATCACCGGGCTAGATTTAAGCACAATTTTCCCGAAGGAGACAATGCGTTTTTCCCCTTTTCTATCAGATCTTCATAGCGAGTTATTTAAAAGAGGCCTTTTGACTTGCCAAGGCCAAATCTATCGCTATACTCTTCCAACAAGACTCGAAAGGGGCGCAGGGTTTACAGGGAGGGTGATGCCATGAAAAAGGGAAGGATATTGACAGGGCTTGTGTTGATCGTGTTTACGTATGTGACTCTCGGGGTACCTCTTTCCGTGGCCTCTGAGACGGTAAAGGTCGGTATTGTCCTTCCCCTTACCGGTCCTCAGGCCAAGTTTGGGGAAATTGAGCGAATGTCTTTTGAAATGGCCCGGGAAGAGATCAATGCAGCAGGTGGCATCAGGGGGAACCCGCTGGAGTTGATTATAGAAGATGACACGGGCAGACCGGAGGTGGGTCGTTCTGTCGTGGAAAAGCTCATTACCAAGGATAGGGTTGTCATGGTTGGCGGCGGATACAGCAGTTCAGTAACCTATGCGGTGGCTGGTGCCTGTCAGCAAAAACAAATGCCCTTTCTGGTCAATACTGGTTCTGCGGATAAGATCACCGCGGTAGGATGGGACTATATTTTCCGATTGAATCCACCGGTAAGCGAATATGCGAGTGCAATCGAAACCCTGCTTCCCCAAGTGATTAAACCGAAAACCGTTGCCATTATTCACGAGAACTCCCTGTTTGGGACAAAGGGCGCCAACTCCTTTGCAAAGACCTGCAAGAGATTAGGCTATAAGGTAGTCCTTAAAGAAGGATATGAGCACGGCGGAATTGACTTCAAGCCTGTCTTGATCAGAGTAAAACAACTCAATACTGACATCGTTTACATGGTATCTTATATTATGGATGCCTCCCTGCTAATGAAACAGTCAAAGGAGCTTCGATTAACGCCCAAAATGTTCATTGGAGGCGCAGCCGGTTTTACCCTGCCAGAATTCGCCCAAAATACAGGAGCGGCCTGTGAAAAAGTCATCTCAGCGACCCTCTGGCATCAGGTCCTTCCCTACCCTGGGGCCATGGATTACTACAAGAAGTTCATAGCTAGATTTGGGAAGCCGACCGAGTATCATGGGGCAGAGGCATATGCTGCTTGTTACGTGATAGCGGATGTCCTAAAGAGGGCCACGTCGTTCACGAACATCAATATCAAAAAGGCGCTTTCCGAGACAGATATGATGACAGTTTTCGGGCCGGTTAGATTTATCTCTTACGGTGAGATGAAAAACCAAAATAGACTGCCAACCTATGTAGTCCAGTGGATCAATGGTAAACTAGAGCTGGTTTGGCCTGCCGAGCTTGCTACGCAAAAGCTCGAATATCCTGTAGACTGGCTTAAGACCTGGGGATACAAACCATAGGGGGCATCAAATGCTCGTGTTTCTCCAAACGATTCTAGCTGGGCTTCTCATAGGCGGTATCTATGGCCTGATCGGCATAGGCATGACCCTGATTATGGGTGTGATGGGAATTATAAACCTGGCTCATGGCCAGTTGATGATGGTGGCCATGTACATTACCTTTGTCTTATCCCATTACATGCATATTGATCCCTATGTTTCCCTCCTCGTTACCATGCCGTCTTTGTTTCTCTTGGGTTGTTTTGTGCAGAGGTCTCTCTTAAATCCACTGATGAAAAAGGAATCCATTCTCCCTGAAAATCAGGTTTTGATGACTGTTGGAATAGGCATGGTGCTGGCTGAAACAGCCCGGTTTATGTTTTCCTCGGATTACAAGACAGTTAAGACGGCATATAGCACCTCGGTTTTCTTTCTAGGTGATATCTGCTTTAACGTGCCTATGTGTATCGCCTTCATTTTTGCAATTGCCTTTACCGTGACGCTTTTCTGGTTCTTGCTCAAGACGGACACTGGCCGTTCGATCCGGGCCACAGCCCAGGATAGAGATGCTGCGGCCTTGATGGGTATAAACACTAGCCGGATTACAATCATAACCTTTGGGCTGGGTTCTTCATTGGCGGCAGCGGCTGGAAGTTTATTAATACCGATCTTTTATCTTTTTCCTGATATCGGTGGCCCCTTTACCCTGAAGGCGTTTGTTATTACCGTCCTGGGAGGCCTAGGAAGTACTGTAGGGGCCATATTCGGTGGACTCGTCTTGGGTATTGCGGAATCTCTCGGTGCCACCTATATCGGCATGGGCTA
>JABXJZ010000238.1 GCA_013375335.1 Desulfobacterales bacterium | reverse complement strand
CCGAATGGATTCCGCCTTCATCCAGGGGACTAAAAGAGCCTGTCTGGGGTGAGCCGGAAGACCAGGGTCCCCTTCTTACATCGATTTTGAAGAGGCCAAATATCTGTTCCAAGAACTGGATTCAAAGGCAATATGACCATGAGGTTCAGGGCGGGAGCGCTATAAAGCCGCTGGTGGGGAAAGATCACGATATGGTAAGCGATGCGGCAGTTGTAAGGCCGGTTTTAGGTTCCCTGAGAGGGATTGCCATTACCCAGGCGATAAGCCCATTTTACTCCCTCATCGACACCTATCACATGACGGCAGTCACCATTGATGAGGCTGTGAGACGCCTTGTTGCTGTTGGCGGTGATCCGGCCCGCATTGGGGGTGTGGATAATTTCTGCTGGCCAACCATCATCTATGATCCTGTTAAGAACCCCGATGGAAAATATAAGGCGGCTCAACTCGTGCGAGCATGTTGGGCATTGAGGGATTATACCCTTGCCTTCGAGATACCTCTGCTGTCAGGGAAAGACAGTATGTATACGGATGGTGAGGTAAAGAAGTCTTTTGGAATGACTCAGAAGATATCTGGTCTGCCGACGCTCCAGTTTACGGCGACAACAGTGCTGGAGGATGTACGGAAGTGCGTGACCATGGAGGTTAAGGTGGCCGGTGACCTTGTGTATATCGTTGGGATAACGGGGGATGAGCTGGGGGCAAGTGAGTACTACCAGATGATGGGGTGGATAGGGCTCAATGTGCCAAAGGTTGATGCAGAAAAGGTTATTCCTCTCTATCATGGTCTCTATCGGGCAATCAAGGACGGGTTGGTTTCCTCCTGTCATGCCGTTGGCAGGGGTGGATTAGGTGTCCACCTTGCACTCTCTGCCATGGGCGGAAACCTAGGTATGGATATAGATCTGAGGTCCGTCCCAGCTAAAGAGAAGCTTTCCAATACGAGGTTGCTCTATTCTGAGTCTGCAGGTAGGTTTATCGTCACCATTGATCCGAAGAAGAGGGAGGCCTTTGAGGGTGCAATGCATGGACTGGAGTATGCCTGTGTAGGAAAGGTGACCGATACTGGCAAGCTTCAGGTGTCAGGTATGGATGCCAACATCATTATTAAGGAAAGGATAGGCGATTTGAAGGATGCCTGGAAGGAGCCGTTTGGGGGACTCATATGAAGAAAGTCAAGGCCCTTGTGCTTACAGGATACGGTCTGAACTGCGATTATGAAACGGACTTCTCCCTGAAGCTCGCTGGTGCTGATACAGAAAGGATTCACATAAATGAGTTGATATCAGGTCCGCAGAGTGGCGCCGGGGCGACTCTGGACAATTACCATATCCTGGTGTTTGGAGGGGGTTTCAGTTGGGCAGATGATCACGGGGCTGGCGTTATTATGGCCGCACGGTTGAGATACAATGTCGGTGAGGAGATTGAGGATTTCATCAGGGAAGGAAGGCTCATTATCGGCATTTGCAACGGCTTCCAGGCCCTCGTGAACTTAGGACTGCTTCCGGGTTTTGACGGCGATTATCGGTCAAGAGAAGTCGCCTTAACCTATAATGACTCGGGAAATTTCGTCGATACCTGGGTCAAACTGAAGGTAAGAGAGGATACTGGTTGTATCTTCACCAAGGGGATTTCCAGCCTTGATCTTCCCGTCAGGCATGGTGAGGGGAAGTTCTATGCCAAAGAGGAAATTATCGACAAACTCGTAGAGAAAAATCAGGTGGTCGTACAGTATGCTGATAAGGAGGGTAGCCCTGCACACGGCAAATGGCCATTCAATCCAAATGGCTCTCTTCATGATATTGCGGGTATCTGTGATTCCACCGGTAGGATATTTGGATTGATGCCCCATCCAGAGGCCTACAATCACTACACAAACCACCCAGACTGGGTTATTAGAAGGGAGGAGCTAGATAGGCTGGGCAAAAGCATTGAAAAGGAAGAGGGCGAAGGAATTACCATCTTCAGGAATGCGGTGGAGTATATAAGGGAAAATTTCTAATACTCCGTCACTCTGTCAGTCATTTTCCAGTACTTGGCGTGAATACTCTTTACCTCATGAAGCACGGGATCCAGAATCCTTTTGTCCTCATCACCTGACCAGCCTCGGTCCTCCGCTGTTGTTTCCCCTCGTAACTCCTTTAAGACTGCCTTCACTGAATCCCGTAAACCTTGAAGGTTATACCCACCTTCCAGGGTTAATACCAATTTGCCAGCGCAGCTCAGACGGGCAATTTCCATAAGGATATGGGTGAGTGTAGCAAATCCACGAGGTGTAACCGACATGCCCCCTAAGGGGTCATCCTTATGAATATCAAACCCTACAGAGGCAAGCACCAGATCAGGCTTGAATTCCAGGGCAATCGGTTCAAGGATCTGCCGATAGATAGCGATATATTCCGCATCCCCGTATCCAGTTGATAGGGCAACATTAACCGTGTAGCCCTCTCCCTCACCGTTTCCCACCTCGGTAAAACTGCCAGTACCAGGGTAATATGGATATTGATGAGTTGAAAAGTACAGGATGGAAGGGTCATCTTCAAAGCAGTGTTGGGTGCTATTACCATGGTGCAGATCCCAGTCAGCAATCAGAATCCTCTTTAGCCCCAGTTTTCTCTGGGCGTATATGGCCCCTATCGCCACATTGTTAAAGAGGCAGAAGCCCATGCCCCTATTCCTCTCAGCGTGATGACCCGGAGGCCTCACAAGCGCAAAGGCATTGTTTATCTCCCCACTATGTACCATCTTAATGGCATTACAGAGACCGCCCACGGCAAGTAAAGCTGCTTGATAAGAACCGGGGGAGGTCTGCGTGTCCGCGTCGAGGTAACTTCGTGGCTTACCGGCTGTGGCTGCAACCATACTTATGTAGTCTTTGGAGTGGATATAGAGCAACTCCTCCTCCGTGGCCTCCCTCACCGGAACATCAACGTACTTGTCCTTCATATCAGGATCGTTCAGCATCTCATAGATAAACTCTAAGCGTCTGTGGGTTTCAGGGTGGAAGTCTCCGGTCCTATGCTCTATATATCTCCTATCCCTCATGATTCCCGTTGTAAACATGCCCTATCTCCTTACCTCAGTAAGTAGTGCGCTCTAAAAGGCTAATAATACATTTTTGCACCCATGCCAAGTTATTTGAGGAAAAACAGCCTATTGACCCCCCAGGATATTTCATATAAACAGGGATTTGCATACAGAGGAACTTCCGCTCGCAGGTTCAAGATAAACCGATGGAAAGGCATTTCTTT
>JABXJZ010000237.1 GCA_013375335.1 Desulfobacterales bacterium | reverse complement strand
CTAAGGGAGATTGCGGAATATTTGCCTCATAACTATACCTGGCTTGTGAAGATAAGGGCATCCCTCGGTAAGGATAAGGAATCAAAGGTGATCGCCGACGCCTATCGGAATATGGAGGCCATCTCGATTGACTATGGGGTTATGGAACGGTCAAAGAGGGTGCTCATGGTTGTAGGGGATTTCGGTTGGAACGATGTGGGATCGTGGTTGTCAGCAGCGCAATACTGGCCTATGGATGGGGATAAAAACGCCTCCATCGGAGAGGTGGTCAGTCTTGATTCCTCTCGATGCATCGTCTATAGCCCCGAAAAACTGGTTGCACTCCTTGGTGTGGAGGACCTCGTGGTTGTAGAGGAGGATGATGCCCTTTTGATCTGCAAAAAAGGGAGGTCTCAGGATGTAAGAAAACTCGTTGAGATCTTACGATCTCAGGGCCGTGAGGGGGTTCTGTAACGCAATGGAAAAGGAATAGTCATGAACCCGGAGATTTATAGAGAATACGACATCAGGGGTATCATAGGTGAGGATGTTAAGGAGGATGAATTTATTATCCTGGGAAGGGGATTCGGTACCTATTTCAATCGGTCGGGGAAAAGGAGGATTGTGGTAGGAAGGGACTGCAGATTGAGCTCACCCAAGATACGAGATGAGCTGACAGAAGGTCTCATATCAACCGGCTGTAGTGTAGTCGATGTAGGCATTTGCCCCACCCCGGTCCTCTATTTTGCGATACGGCACCTCGAGGCAGAGGGGGGCATTATGATTACTGCGAGCCATAACCCACCCCATTACAATGGCTTCAAGGTGTGCAGCGGGTTCGATACTATTTACGGGGAGGAGATCCAGGGGTTAAGAAGGCTTATCGAAGCGGGAGATTTTGTAACGGGAAAGGGAGCACATTCATCATATGAAATCGTTGGGCCCTATATGGATATGATCAAGGCAGATATGAAAATAGCTGCTGGGATCAGGGTGGGTTTTGATGCGGGTAATGGGACGGTGGGGCCCGTAGGGGTAAAGCTGTTGAAGTCCTTTGGCTGTGAGGTTCACGATCTTTACTGTGATATGGATGGGTCATTTCCCAACCATATACCGGATCCCACTGTGCTAGAGAATGTGAAAGACCTCATCGAAGAGGTGAAGAGGCACGGGCTTGACCTGGGTATTGGCGTTGATGGAGATGGAGACAGGATTGGCGTGGTAGACAGCTCGGGTGACATTGTATTTGGAGATATGCTTTTGCTTATTTTTGCAAGGGATGTCCTGGCTGAACATCCCGGGGCAACTATTATTTCTGAGGTTAAGAGTTCAGACAGGTTGTATAAGGATGTCGAGGCCCACGGTGGAAATCCGATTATGTGGAAGACGGGGCATTCCCTGATAAAGGATAAGATGAAGAAGACTAGGGCCCTCCTGGCAGGAGAGATGAGCGGTCATATGTTCTTCGCCGATAGGTATTTCGGGTATGATGATGCCATCTACGCATCGTGCAGGCTGTTAGAGATACTATCCAAGACTGGTAAATCGATTAAGCAGCTTCTAGAGGATGTCCCGAATGCATATACCACACCTGAAATTAGGTGGGAGTGCCCCGACGCCAAGAAATTTGAGCTTGTGGACAGGCTCAAGGGTGAATTCAGCAGGCAGTACAAAATCATTGATATAGATGGCGTGAGGATTGTCTTTGAGGACGGTTGGGGCTTGGTGAGGGCCTCTAATACTCAGCCCGCACTCGTACTCAGATTTGAGGCACAGTCCAAAGAGAAGCTTGATGAAATGAGGGCCACGGTGGAAGGGGCTATTGAGAGATTGAGGTAAAAGCGACAAACAGGAATGCTTGAGGCATATGAACAGTGGGCGATGAAGTTATTAACGCTATTCGGCAAAGGGTGGCCAGCGAACCATATGCCAGGAAACTGGGTCTAAGGTTGCTCCAGTTGGGACCTGGATATGCGCTGGTGGAGATGGACCTCAGGGATGATATGGCCAATATCTTTGGTATGGCCCATGGAGGTGCTATATTTTCCCTCATTGATGAGGCCTTTGAGATATCCTGCAACACCTATGGTACAGTGGCAGTTGCCCTGAATATAACAGTTACCTATCATAAGTCACCGGCCAAGGGAGGGATTTTAAGGGCTGAGTCAAGGGAGATCTACAGGTCCAAAAGGACTGCAACTTATGAGATAAAAGTTACTGAGGGAGACGATAGCCTAATAGCCTCATGCCAGGCCTTGGCATACAGAAAAGAGGAAAAACTGCCCTTTATTTGACGGGTAGTCAGCCCTATTCAAAGCCCTACACTATCTACCCCTATTCTCCCAGTATCCGCCTCTACATCGAACTTGAGCGGGAGAAATTGCTCGACTACCCAGATATTTGTAAGCAGATGGTCAGTTATGCGCTCAGTTACCAATGTTGAGCGCCCCTCCGCCAGGGCCATATAGGGAACAAGTTGGTCGGCAAGGTGAATATCAACAACCCCCTCTGAATCCAAGAATCTGATAAACTCATTGCAGGCCTCATCGGCTACCTCTTCAGCCCTTTTTCCTCTTTTGCCCAATGAGATAAAGCCCCCTATTCCCCCCTCGAATTGAGCGGCCAAAAAGAGGAATGTGCCTTGGCCTGGTGATGGGGCGTTCTCAATGGAGATAGTGGGCTGGATTCCTAAATAGTCAATCCTTTTCAAGGCCTGGTCTCTCTGTCTCTCAGCTATGCTTAAAGGGAGGTTGGAGACGGCGGAAAGTATATGAAGTTTGATCAGCCGGCCTCGATGAGAGAGATGAATTGGCTTGAGGCCCGTTGTATTTTTTATTGAGGCCGTAATCTTGCCACCCCCTTTGGGAAACCACCCCCATTTATCGATCTCTAAGGAAACCCCTCCCCCTATCTCTTTGAGCGCAGGCAAGAAGACGGCCTTAAGGTAGTGAAAAGGTGGGCTCCAGGGAACATGGGTACCCCCTGTGATCCGGACTTGAGAGGGGGTTTTTCCAAAGAGCAGGACGGGAATCAGGGTCTGTACTACTAATCCGGTTGAGCCGGCCGTGCCGATATCAAAGCTGAAGCTTCCCCCCCGTATCTCTCCAGGCTCAAACACGAGCTCGTGTGAGTCAACGTTCGCGCCCTCAACCGTGGCCCCGGTAATAGTTGCCAGCGCCTTTACCGCTACCAGGTGTTGAGGCCTTAGTCCTGGCTTTTTCCTGTTACCCCTGATGTGATTAATGTGCACGGGCGCTCCAAGGAGAGCAGAGAGGGTC
>JABXJZ010000038.1 GCA_013375335.1 Desulfobacterales bacterium | reverse complement strand
GCGGAGCTCCCATTTGATCCCAAGAGGCTTGCCGAACTCATCATGGAGGACAAACGGGCCAATCCCAAAAACTACGCCATGATCGCTATTTCAGAAGGGGCCAAGATGATAGGGGGCGAGATGTTTTTTTCGGGAGCGTCAGATGCCTATGGGCATAGGAGACTGGGAGGAATTGGAGAGGAAACCGGTGCTGTTCTCAAGGAACTGACAGGAGAGGATGTCCTCAACCAGCGCCTCTCCTATCTAATGAGAAGCGGTGTACCTGATTCCCTGGATCTGATGGTGGCTGTTAACTTTGCCAATATGGCCATTGATCTCTTTCAGAAAGGTGTCTTTGGACGCCTCGTCGCACTGAGCAGTGGAATCTACACGGATATCCCCCTCAGTACTATTACGGCGGGCCAAAAAAGGGTAGACCTGAGAGAACTCTATGATGTAGAAGAGTATCGGCCCAAGGTGCGCCACGTTGGTGGCAAGCCGATGTTTTTGTATTAAGAGCTCTCCCTGAACATCCGTCTGAGCAGGTTATAGGTACTATGGGCAAGCCGAGGATGGGTGTCTACCAGGCTGAATGCCTCTTCCCTCGCCTCTGAGAGTATCCTTGCGTCCCTCATGAGATTGGCTGTCCGAAACTGGCAGAATCCTGACTGTCTTACACCGAGGAATTCTCCTGGCCCCCTTATGGCAAGGTCTTCCTCGGCAATCCTGAATCCGTCTGTGGTCTTCTCGATGATTCTGAGCCTCCTGCCGGCCTCATTGGTTTTCCTGTATGAGGCCAAGAGGAGACACTTTGATGGGTGAACACCTCTTCCAACCCTTCCCCTAAGCTGGTGGATCTGGGAGAGGCCAAACCGCTCGGCGTTCTCGATTACCATGATGGTGGCATTGGGAATGTCTATACCCACCTCAATGACCGTGGTGGAGACCAGGATGTCTATGGCCCTCTCTTTGAATGCCCCCATTATCCCCTCTCTTTGATCAAGGGGCATCCTTCCGTGGATCAAGGCTATAGTGCGATCTGAAAATACACTCCTGAGCTCCTCAGCCATGTGTGTGGCATCTTTGATTTCTATCTTCTCTGACTCCTCGATCAGGGGATAAACCATATAGGCCTGTCTTCCCATCCCTATCTCCTCCCTGAGGATTGCATAGACTTTACTTCGATCCCTTTCATGGAAGAGCCTGGTCTGAATGGGCTTTCTCCCAGGAGGAAGCTCGTCTATCACGGATATATCGAGGTCTCCGTACAGGGTAAGCCCCAGTGTTCTCGGGATAGGCGTAGCCGTCATGCTGAGTACATGCGGGCTTATTCCTTTCTGCCTGAGTCTGCCCCTCTGCAGTACTCCGAACCTGTGCTGCTCATCGATGATCACGAGCCCAAGGCGGTGAAATCTCACACTCTCTTGAATGAGGGCATGTGTCCCTATAAGTATATCTATATCCCCGTGGTTTACACGATCCCTCACGTCGTCCGCGTCGGGGCCCATACCGCTTGTGAGAAGTGCCGGTTTGAGATTCATCCTCCGAGCAAGCTCGAGGGTGCTGAGATAGTGCTGCTCAGCAAGGAGCTGGGTAGGTGCCATGAATGCAACTTGATACCCATTTCTCACCGCCACCCAAGCAGCTATAAGCGCAACCACTGTCTTGCCGGAGCCCACGTCACCCTGAAGCAGTCTGTTCATGGGAAGCGGCTTACGCATGTCCCTGAGAATCTCCTGTAGTACCCGAGTTTGCGATCCTGTGAGCCTGAAAGGAAGGGACCAATAGAGCCCTTTCAATGCCTGTACCTCAAGGCTGATCCCCCTCTCCCGGGCCGCCTTGCTCCTTTCAAGTGCCAGGGCGAGCTGGAGCACAAAGAACTCATCAAATATGAGCCTCCTCTGCGCGGGTGATCTCCGGATACGAAGGTCCTCAGGTCTCGATTGACACGGGAGGTGTACCTCCCGTATCGCCTGACCCAGTTCCGGGAGCCCCCTAGCCTCCCTTATCTTTGCGGGCAGGGGATCTTTGAGGCCGTGGGCAAATCGGTCTACGGCGTCCATCACAATCCGCCTCACCCTTCGCTGTGAGATTCCATCAATTTCAGGATAAACAGGGGTCAATCTGCCTATTTCCCACTCATGTCCGACTTCTATGATCTCAGGATGGTAGGTCTCGAGCCTCTTCGCAGCCATGCGAAACTGGCCAAAGAGGATGATTTTCTCCCCCTTTCGAAACCTGAAGAGGTACCGGGGCGCTCCCATCCATCTGGCGGATATAATCCCGCGTTCATCGCCTATTAGCATCTCCAGTATATCCCGGTACCTGGGCCTGACTTTCCTGAGTTCGAGTATGGTGCCCTTGATGAGGGCGGTCTCACCGGGCCTGAGGTCGCGAATCGGAATGAACTTCCTGCGGTCCTGGTAGGAACGGGGAGTGAGGTAGAAAAGATCATACACGGTGTGAACCCCCCTGTTCTGAAGCCTTTCGGCAATGACATTCCCCACGCCTTTAAGGCTGCTGACGGGGCTGAGAACGACTATATCTTCCATCTTCTCTGATAACCGCACTGTTTCTCGAAAATGCCTCTATGGGACCTTATGGGAGTTTCAGCGCCGTTATTTCCCTTGATGCTGTATCAAACAGGGAAACACTGCCCGGCTCATCTTTGCCCATGACATCACCAGGGTTAAGCAATAGGGCCTGATGGATTCTCTCCAGGCGGTACACATGGGTGTGACCACAGCACACCAGATCATATTCCCCCGTATGCGCTAATGCGTAACCCATTTCCTCGTAATGTGTAAATGCAATGGAGGTTCCATCGAGGTTTAGCTTTCCAATAAGACCACGGGCTTCCATGTTTTCTAGTTCAGTAAGGGAGATCTTCGTCAACATATAGGGGTCGCCGTCGTTGTTTCCCAAGACCCAGTGAACAGGCCCATCAAACTTTGCCAGTTCTTTGAGCGTAAAAGGGGCAACCAGATCTCCACAGTGTATAATGAGTTTGGCCTTGTGAGCTCTTATCATCTCCAAGGCCTTTCTAACGTTCCAGATGTTATCATGAGTATCGCTCATAATAGCAATGACCATCGTGTACCTCCTTACTGTTGAGTTCATCAAAATAGAGGTGCCCTGCGCACGTTTCGATCATATAAGAAATACGGTTTTGAGGGAAGAAGAAGATTGCGCGGGCACAAGAAAGCCAGGAAACGCGCCCGGTACAGGGAGGACATTTTAGCTTGACTGCAATAGTCATTACCTATAAATTCCTCATGAGATCTCCCATCTACAAGATGCCTAGCACCAAATATATAATAGTAACAGGAGGAGTTCTCTCCGGGCTTGGAAAGGGAATTGCTGCTGCCTCCACAGGCCATCTTCTTTCCTCAAAGCTCAAGATTATCCCCATCAAATGCGACGGCTACCTCAATGTGGATCCAGGGACGATGAATCCATTTGAACATGGGGAGGTATTTGTGCTGGATGATGGGGGAGAGGTGGATATGGATTTTGGGCACTACGAGCGATTCCTGGGTATTCGGTGCCGATCTAAGTGGAACCTCACCATGGGTAAGGTATTTGACATGGTGAGGCAGAAGGAGAGGAGGGGGGATTACTTAGGAAAGACCGTTCAATATATTCCACACGTCACCGATGTGATTAAGAGCCACATCTATGAAGTGGCAAAGGAAGAATTGGCTGATCTGGTTATAGTGGAAATAGGGGGGACAGTAGGGGATATTGAAAACGAGCTCTTCCTCGAGGCAATGAGGCAGATGAAGGAGGACGTGGGCAGGGAGAATATCGTCTACATACATTTGACGTATGTCCCCATACCCCACGGAGTAAATGAGCAGAAATCAAAGCCTACGCAGCAGAGCGTCAACCTTCTAAAACAGAGGGGAATCTTCCCCGATGTTATAATCGGCAGATGCTCGGAGTTTTTAACCAAGGAGATACGATTGAAGATCTCGAATTTCTGTGACGTGAGCCCTGAGGCCGTAATCACTGGCCTCGATGTGGATGACATCTACGAGATACCGATTGTGTTTGAGAAAGAGGGATTAGCTGAAATCCTCCACAAAAAACTAAATATCTACTCTCCTCCAGACCTCCGGAAATGGAAGGAACTTATTGAAAATATCAGGAATCCGAAAAGCGAGATAACAGTGGCCATGTGCGGGAAGTACACCAAGCTTGGAGATTCCTATGCCTCCATTATCGAGTCACTGAATCACTGCTCGGCCCAGCTGGGATGCAAGATACACCTGAAGTGGATAGAGACGACGGACATTGAAGACGCCTCTATTTTGGATGGCATGGATGGAGTAATTGTTCCCGGTGGTTTCGGTTCACGGGGAACCGAGGGGAAGATTGAGATTATTAGGAAGGCCAGGGAAGAAGACATTCCGTTTCTCGGTCTTTGTTTTGGGCTTCAATTGGCTGTTGTAGAGTATGCACGAAACGTCTGTCGGCTCAAGGGGGCCAATAGCACTGAGTTTGATCCGGATACACCCTTCCCTGTGGTGGATATTCTCCCGGAACAAAGAGATGTCAAAGAAAAGGGCGGGACAATGAGACTCGGGGCATATGAGGCGGTTCTGAAAAAGCGAACACTCGTGAGCAGGCTTTACAAGTCCACTGTTGTCTCGGAAAGACATAGGCATAGGTATGAGGTAAACCCCGAGTATCATAAGATCCTCACGGAGAATGGGCTTGTCTTTTCGGGAACGAGCAGGGACGGAAGGCTGGTTGAGTTTATTGAGCTTCCCAAGCTGCACTATTTTGTTGCTACACAGGCCCACCCCGAGTTGAAGTCGAGGATGGAGCGACCATCCCGGCTGTTTTATGGCTTTGTCCAGGCCTGCATGAGGAGAAAAGGGATCAAAAGCCCCGACCCGCTTCATGCTTCTTCAAATAGATCATAATGATAGAGATTGCGGCAGGTGTAATGCCCGGTATCCTTGATGCCTGGCCTAAGGAGACGGGTTTGACGGAGGCAAGTTTCTCTCGTAATTCATTGGAAAGGCCATAAACCTTGGCATAAGCAAGCTCGGGTGGGATCTTTATCTTTTCCTGATTCTTGAACTTCTCGACATCCCTTAGGTGCCTTTGGATATAGCCCTCGTATTTTATCTCAATCTCGACTTGATGGGCAATCCCTTCATCTACCTTTTTAGGGTGCCCGTCCAGGGCAGCGATATCTTGATACCCTAATTCCGGCCTTTTAAGGATTTGATCTAAGGTAGCTGCATTTCTTAGGGCGCTTGATCCTATGTTCACAAGATACTCATTTACCGTCTTTGAGGGAGTTATGACCGTGTTCTTTACCCTCTGAATCTCCGCGGAGATCTCCTTCTGCCGTTCCTTCATGTCCTTTACCGTTTCATCATCAATGAGGCCTAGTTCATTGCCCTTTTCCATCAATCTCCGCCCCGCATTGTCTTCTCTGAGCAGTAGTCTGTATTCTGCCCTGGAGGTAAACATCCTGTAGGGCTCATTGGTCCCCCTGGTAACGAGATCATCAACCATGACAGCCATATATGCATCTGATCGATCGAGGAGAAAGGGTGGCCTCCTTTGAATCTTCAAGGCCGCGTTGATCCCTGCCCATAACCCCTGAGCGGCTGCCTCCTCATATCCACTGGTTCCGTTGATCTGGCCGGCCATATATAGCCCGTTAATACGCTTGGTCTCAAGGGTGGGAAACAATTGTAAGGGGTCTACATAATCATATTCAATTGCATAAGCCGGCCTCATTATCTCAACCTCTTCCAGCCCCTCAACAGATCTCACAAAGGGGATCTGTACATCCATAGGCAGGCTATTGCCCAGGCCACTCGCATAGATCTCCTCCGTATATATCCCCTCTGGTTCGAGTATGATCTGGTGTTTGTCCCTGTCAGGGAACCGTACTATCTTATCTTCTATTGAGGGACAATACCGGGCGGGAACCCCGGTAATCCTGCCACCATACAGGGCAGAGCGTTCCAAATTGTCCCTTACGATCCGATGACTCCTCTTATTGGTGTGGCCAATGTAGCAGGGTATTGGGGTTGCATTCATCCTCTTGGTGAACAGGGAAAAGGGCCTGGGGTTTTCGTCTCCGTGTTGCCTCTCAAACTTGGTGAAATCTATGGTTGATTTTCTTAATCGTGCGGGAGTGCCTGTCTTCATCCTGCCCAGGCGGAAGCCTAGCTGACTTAGACTTTCAGAGAGCGCGTATGAGGCAAACTCACCGGCCCTCCCGGCCTTGATCGCGGTAAAACCGATATGCACCAGGCCCCTTAAAAACGTTCCCGTGGCCAAGATGACTGCTGGGGCCTGATACCCGAACCCTGTCTGATCCTCGATCCCCACCACGTGGTCATCTTCCACTATCAGCCTCTCGACCATGGCCTGCTTCACATCGAAGTTGGGCTCCTTTTCCAGTGCCTCCTTCATGGCGATATGATACCTGATCTTATCATTCTGGGTGCGAGTGGATTGAACAGCCGGGCCCTTTTTGGTGTTCAAGGTCCGGTACTGGATGGCGGTCTTATCTGTTACCTTTGCCATCTCACCACCAAGGGCATCAATCTCCTTTACCAAGTGACCTTTGGCTACTCCACCAATGGAAGGACTGCACGGCATCTTCGCGATTCCATCAAGGTCTATGGTCATAATCAGGACACTGCACCCCATCCTGGCGGCGGCCAGGGCTGCTTCACACCCAGCATGCCCAGCCCCAACAACGATAATGTCATATTTCTTGGGATAGGAACTCATTCGCTAATGCCATCTGTGGATTCGCTTGGCAGGGCCACGTCATTGTCGAACCGAACCTATTGATTTTTAAGCTCATTTGTGGGTATGGATATCTTTTTTTGTTATGCCCTATAATATAGGCCTGTACTGGGTCGTTTCAAAATGGTTTATTGCGCCATGACTCTTAGAATCATGCACTCCATCTATATAAACCATTTTGAAACGCCTACTAATCCAGACTATGTGAGGGCATAATCAAAAAAAGATATCCATACCTTGGACTATGACGTTACCCTGATTCGCTTGGGTTAACATTTTACAATTTTGGGGGTAAAATGTATATGAAAAGATTCCTTGGCCGCTGATGAGTGGGTAAGCAATACCAGCGCGGATGGAGAATGAAAGACCGCTACTATGATCTGAATACCTATTTTAGAAACAAATTGGGCTGCAGGGTCCAGAAAATATCCTTAGATGCAGGGCTTACCTGTCCGAACAGAGACGGCCGCATTTCAACCGGAGGCTGCATATATTGTAATTCAAGGGGGTCCGGTACAGGGGCGCTGAAAAAGGGGCTTTCCATTACCGCTCAGATAATGAAAGGCAAAGAGTTCCTGAGGAAGAGATATAAGGCCCAGAAGTTTATCGCATATTTTCAGTCTTTTTCAAATACCTACGGGTCCTATGAGAAGCTAAAGGGACTATATGAGGAGGCGCTCGCACAAGATGATATCGTTGGATTGGCCATAGGTACCAGGCCGGACTGCATAGACGAATCCATACTGAAGCTCCTTGAGGGCTATACAAGGCATTATCTTATCTGGATCGAGTACGGGCTGCAGTCAATTCATGACAGGACACTCGCCTTCATAAACAGGGGCCATGATCTGAACTGCTTTAAGAGGGCCGTCGCGCTCACGAGAAGCAGGGGGATTAATATCTGCACCCATGTGATCCTGGGTCTTCCCTTTGAAGAGAGGCATCATATGCTTGCTACGGCAAAGGCCGTAGCCGGCATGGGAATTGATGGTATCAAGATCCATCTGCTCTATGTTGTTAAAGACACAAGGATGGAGAGATTATACCTTCAAGGTAGCTATAGATGCCTTAAGCAAGAGGAATATGCAAATCTCGTGTGCGATTTCCTGGAGCTCCTTCCCCCTGGCATGGTCATCCAGCGCCTTACGGGAGATCCCCATCCCGCTGAACTGGTGGCCCCGGAATGGTCGCTGAGGAAAAACGAGACCCTCTCCCTCATCAAGAAGGTCCTTGCTGATAGAGACTCATGGCAGGGCAAGAGATTTAGTCAGAGGGATACCTCTCTTTGACTTTAGACTGTCCGACTATATGTACTATTAGCCTTATTATGTATATGCTCAACCACAATACCAAGAGGCCGCTCAATATGGGCATCCAGAAGCCAGGCCTGTCACTATTGGTCACGCCGATGGAGATGGATAGAAACGATAGAAGTAATATATACAGGGTGAGAAGAGAAAGGAAGGATAAGAGCAGCAAACGGAGGAGTTTTGTTATCATGCAATCCTATCTTCGATCTGTCGACACAGGAATTCTACCTCCCTTCTCATGCTCTCGTCAATTTCTATGTTCCCTTTCACTTTTTCGCAGTCATACAGGATTGTCGCATGGTTTCGGTTGAAGGAGCGACCAATCGATTCCAGTGATCTATCCGTGTATCTGCGGCAGAGGTAGATGGCGATGCTTCTTGGGTGGGAAATGATCTTCTTTCTGCTCCTTGATGCAAGCGCCTCGGTGTCAGTCTTAAAATATTTGCAGACTATTTTCTGAATATCCTCGACCGCTGTACGATGCTTAGCAGGCAGTATTCGTTTCACGGTCTCTTGAGCCAGATCCATGTTGATTTCCCTTTTTAGGTAAAAGGAGATCGCCTCAAGGGAGGCAAGAATCCCCTCGAGCTGCCGCACATCCTGGGTCACGTTTTCAGCCAGGAAGCGGGCTATCTCTTCAGGGAGGGAGACATTTCGCTCGCGAGCCTTCTGTTGCAAGATCCGGAGCCTGGTATGAAACCCAGGCCTCTCAATGCTGGTGATGACCCCGGAGGTAAGCCTGGAGCGAAGCATCTTCTTCATGCCTGGAATCTCCTCAGGCGCAAGGGGGCTGGTGAATATAACCACTTTTTCTTCATTAAACAAAGAGTCAAGTGTATAGCCGAGCTCAATCTGTATCTTTTCCTTACCGCCGAGGAAATGCAATTCCTCCAAGAGAAGCACATCGCACGACTTGCGGTACTTATCTTTAAATTGGTCGATGAGATCATTGCGTAATGCGTATATCATCTCATTGGTAAAGTCCTCCGTGGTGACATAGAGCACTCGTGCCGTCGGCCTTTTCTGGACAATTGTGTTGCCAGCAGCCTGGATTAAATGGCTTTTCCCCAAACCAGTTTCGGCGAGTAAAAACAGGGAGCTGAAAGGGCAATAAGGGCTATTGGCTAATGCCTTGGAGACTGAGTATGCGAACTCATTGCACTCACCGACCACGAAGTTGTCAAAGGTAAACCGTGCATTCAAATACTTCTCACCGGCCCTAACCCTTCTAGGCATATTCGGAATGGTTAATTGTGTTCCATGACCATTCCCTCCACGTGGCAAGAGCCTCGGTACCTGCCGATTTGATAAGACCTTGAGAATTAGTTTATGGCCATTATGGCCGGCCTCGGAAAGCTTCCTGTGAAAGAGTGGGGCGTAGTTTTTTTGTACCCAGTCTCGGGAGAATTTGTTAGGACAGCCAAGGCAGATTGCATTTTGAGCTGAACTGAGGAATTTCAATGGCCTTACCCATAGAGAGTAGCTCGTTTCATCCAATTCTTCTTTGAGGAGCCCTTTCACTTGATTCCACACTGCTTCCATCTCTTAGCCCCGATTTTTGGAAGGTGTCCCTATCTTAATAAAGGACTAAAGTCTCATTAAGAAAAATAGACTTGGCTGTCAAAGGGGATTATATGAAAAGTTATCTTAGCACCTCTCTGGACTTTCAACACGG
>JABXJZ010000236.1 GCA_013375335.1 Desulfobacterales bacterium | reverse complement strand
ATACTAGCCCTTCACTTAACTGACGGGTTCACCCCTTCCGCTCAGGAGATGACTCTATGAATACCACTTACTCCTGGTCCAATTGAGCACCACGCTTCTCGGTAAATCTTCCTACAGATGGCTCTTCTCCCTCCACCCTCATCTTCACATTAGCCTCAAACACTGCCTTTTGCGAAACCAGTACCGATGCAGCCAGGATATCACCTCTGTATTTCCCACCATCCCGTATCTCCACCTTTTCAGTGGCGGTGATCTTACCCTCGACCTCACCTTCGATGATCACATTATCTGCATCTATCTCCCCCTTGATCCGTCCAGTTCTGCCCACCAGCACCATACCTGAGAGTCGAATAGTTCCCTTGAACTCTCCGTAGAGGATAATGGTGTGGGTTCCCTTCATTTCTCCCTTCAGTTGAATGCCTTCGGAGATCACTGTGGTGTGCTGATCCTTGAGCTTGTCGAGGGTCCGTCGCTTTAGTCTCATGGATTCACGCTCCTTGCTAGGATATTTCATGAAGGGGCCTCTGAAGAGGATGCACTAGATCTCCTACTTGCCTCTCTCTCAGGCCCAGCCTTTTCTCTTTCGCCCAAAGCTCACGCAGCCCATCCTCAGCATCCCTGTAAGTGCCTATTTGGGGGTTTAAATTACCGTTCTGCAACACTCTCTGGCAGTAAATACAACCGCAATCTAGTATGTAGAATGCCAGACAAGTAACCTCTTGTGGAAAAGCCCCTCAAAATAACAAAAAAGGATTAACCGAAAACCAGCTAATCCTTTGTAGGTAGGTGGTGCCGAAGGCGGGACTCGAACCCGCACGGGTTTTGCCCACTACCCCCTCAAGATAGCGTGTCTACCAGATTCCACCACTTCGGCACACTCAATCATTGCCTCTCAGTTTCCGTATCCGAGGGGATGTCGGAGGTTGTTGGTTTAGTCCTTTCTTGATCACCGGCTTTTACAGGCCTTTCCTGCTGCGTTTTGGCTTTCCCCTCCATAACCGAGGACCTTGGAACCCTCGCTGCAAAAATGGCCAAGGTGAGGGAAGTTATCATGAAAGCAATAGCCACGGTTGTGGTTACTTTGTTCAGAAAGGGTGCAGCACCGCCGCTTCCAAATATTGTCTGGCTGCTGCCCCCAAATGCCACCCCCAAGTCAGCTCCTCTACCGGACTGCAGAAGTATGGATATTATCAAACCGATACAGATAAGGACGTGAATAGCTACGAGTAGTGTAACCATTTGTTTGCGTTATACTTTGAATATTTGGTTTTTATATACCATATCCACTGAATATTTCAAATCTAATTTTCTACTGCTTTAAAAAATCACGAACAATGAGTGCTTGCCATATGATACCCCAAGAGATATTCTATTGTTGACATTTATGGGAATTTGTTAAATACTGAAAACACAGTGGTTACACGTGCCGTGGGCGTAAGAGCGGTTTGAGGAATGGACGAGGAAGAATATACAAATAAGTATGAGAACTTACGGATACTTAAGAGTATTCAGGAATACCTGAAGGAGGATAACAACAACCATACTGCTGTATATCCTATCAGGGTACCTGACGAGTTTCTGTATCAGACATTAAAATCGAAGGGAGCTAAGAGCGCTGATAACCTGATACATCAGGTATTCAAACTAGGTCTTAGCATTTGGAGTGAAAGGCTATACAATACGGTTTTTGGCTCTCAGCAGAGCCTTGAGGAATTTATTGAACTCGTAAAGCAACGAACCAAGGAAGAGGAATAGACTCCCATTCGTAACAATACGTCTTTATAGTCCTACCTTATATCCGTAACCCGCCTGATCAAAGTAAGATTTTCCCCTCTCCAAAAGTTTTCTCCGTTATGCCGGTATTTAACAGCCTTGCCCCGTAACAGATGATGTCGATAGTAAACGCTGTCACCTTTAAGGCGCCTATTTCAGGGGTAAAATTCCCTCTCCGGATATTGAAATGATTTAAATGCTGGGGTAAACTTACTTATATGAACGAAACAATCGAAAAGAAAAGGGAACAAGACCATCGCCCCTGGGGCTTTTATATTGTGCTTTCCGATGAGCCTGACCACAAGGTAAAAAGAATCGTTGTCTATCCAGGCAAGAGGCTGAGCCTCCAGAGACACAGGCACAGGTCTGAACACTGGCATATCGTTAATGGAGAGGCCCTTGTCAGCCTCGACAACAAAGATATACCGCTCAGAAAGGGTATGTCTATCGATGTTCCTGTCGGCGCAGCCCATAGGATCAAAAACACAGGAACAAACAACTTGGTCTTCATTGAGGTACAACAAGGCGATTACTTCGGGGAGGATGATATTGAACGCCTTGAGGATGATTTCGGAAGAGTAAATAGGAAGGACGTTTAGGTTTTAAGACCTGAGGCGTGCCTTATTTTAAAATTGCTTCATACAGACAGTAGGTGGGATAACATATTGACACTAAAAACTCCATCTGGTATTTTGAGACGTTAGCGAGGGGCTGTAGCTCAGATGGGAGAGCGCATGACTGGCAGTCATGAGGTCAGGGGTTCGATCCCCCTCAGCTCCACCAGGACAGTCAAGGATTTAAGCATTTTCGCTTGAATCCTTTTTTTTCCTGGGTGCGTATAAGGTGCAGGTAGGTACAGATATCCAGGATCGTCTAGGGCGTCAACCTCATCCTTTTTCTTCTCCCCGGTATCCAGTGAGAGTAGATATCCATCGTCACTTCTATGGAGCTATGCCCAAGCTGCCTTGATATGTCTCCTATATTATCGCCCTTGGGGATCCTCAAAGTGGCATAGGTATGCCTCAAATCATGGATCCTGATCTTCCTCAGCCTTGCCCTCTGCACCGCCTTGTCGAATGCCCTTCGTCGCCAATTGTCCGTATCAATAGGTTTTCCCTTCTCGTTCGTCAACACGTATTCGGGAAGGTCACCTATACCTGGAGCAAGGCCCTTCTCTTTGCTGCACGCTTGATGTATCTCTAGGGCCTCTGCCAGTTGTGGGCTCATGTCAACACGCCTTTGCTTGCCACTGCCTCGGCAGCCGCCTTGTCCCCTACCTTTTTGGAGATCCTCTTGCCCTTACCTTTGATTTTTTGTCTGACTGTTACTCCCATAACTCAATTTCGTTCCAAGCTCCTTTTCTCACTATATCGTCCATTTGTTCCTTTGATTTAACCTTCCAGGGTGATTCTACAGAATCCATATCATCAGATGCGCCATGAAAAAAGGCATAGCCCTTCTTCATTCGAAACCAGATAAAGATAC
>JABXJZ010000235.1 GCA_013375335.1 Desulfobacterales bacterium | reverse complement strand
ATTGCCTTCAAATATTGGGGGACACTGAGGTCTGCTACAGTACATACGGTATACATAACGGTCCCTAACGGCGGGGTGATCGTGCCTATTGACATATTTATCCCGATGAGCACACCCAAATGGATCGGATCGACGCCTATGCGTAGCAGTGCCGGAGACAGCACCGGGAGCGTCATCACCACAATTGCGGCCGCCTCCATAATGGTTCCCAGAATCAAGTAGAGAATACACACGCCAACTAGAATTAGATATTTGTTCGGGGAGATAGAGGTCAAAAAATTTGTCACATGCAGGGGAACCTGATGGTAGGATAGGAGCCAGCCGAACACATAGGCAGCGGAAAGCAGAAAGAGTATCATTGCCGTCATTTTCGCAGTCTCGAGAAGGGAGTGAACGAGTAGTCTTGCGGTTAACTCCTTGAAGATAAAGGCCCCGATAATGAAGCTATAGGCAGCGGCAATTGCCCCTGATTCGGTGGCGGTAAAGACTCCACTCATGACCCCACCGACGATAATAAAAGGGGCTCCCAGGGCAAATCCTGCTGATTTGAAATCCTTCACTATCTTTCGCGTGGGAGGTCTCTTGGTGACTGGATAGTTCCGCCCTCTCGCGAGGAAATAGGTGAGGACCATCATCAAAACTCCCATGAGGACTCCCGGCATCAAACCGCCGATCAGAAGGCCGCCAATGGAGTACTCCCCCGCTATTCCAATAACAACCAGTATAATGCTCGGTGGAATAATCGGTCCGACAGTAGCTGACGCAGCTGTTACCGCAGCGCTGATATCCCTGTCATAGCCTCGCTTTGTCATGGCATCAATTTCAACCGTGCCGAGCCCCGCGGCATCCGCCACCGCTGCCCCTGAAATCCCCGCAAAAATCATACTGGCAAGTATATTGACCTGCGCCAACCCACCCCTAATCGGGCCTACCAGATCGTCAGCCAAATCAAAGATTTTCTTCGTTATGCCGCCCGTATTCATCAATTGACCGGTCAGGATGAAAAAGGGGAGCGCCAGCAGCGTAAATGAATTGAGTGAATGGAGAAACTTGGTTGCGAAAAGTTGGATAGGGATTCCGGCCAATATCATGACGAAAATACTTGAAGCGGCCAATGCAAACCCAACAGGAAGACCAACGAGCGTTGTCGCCAGCATTAGGAAGATCAATATCAGTGCTTCCTGCATGGGCCTATTCCGGAAATCCTAAATTCGAATGTCGAAATCCGAAATAAATTCGAATAACCCAAATTCCAATGTTCTAAATCTAAAATTCTCTACCCAAGAGAGGCAAGCCCTCTGGCTGTTTCGAATTTTGAACATTTAAATTTCGATATTGCTCGCCCCGTTAAGTAATTGTCTTTTAGCTCCTCATAGTAGATTCATCAGAAGCAAGCAAATTGCTTAGCAATAGGGATACTTAACGGGGTAAAGCATTTCGGGTTTAAGATTTCGGATTTTAACGTGGCTGCCCTTGATTCAACAGCAAGTTTAGCCATGAATCCAAGATCTCAGTCACGAACTTATCGAGCCTGAGCTGGGTTTCAAGGACCCGATAGCCCTTCTGATCCCGAATACCATGACGCCAAGGCCACTGATGGGCAATGGCAGATAGAAGGTTATCCACCGGGGATACCCCAAAGAGGTCACCCTAACGGACTTCGTGAGGTCAATGTAAGTAATACCCTGGTGGACCATAACAAAGCCGATAAGAATAATTATGAACAAAAAGCAGATTGAAAGAATTTGTCTCATACTTGAAGGCATCCTCTCATAAAACACGGTAATTTTCAGATGCCCCTCCGTGTTAACCTGCCACGCTATTGCCATGAGCACTGCCCAGATAAACGAGACGATTGCGAATTCTCCTATAACAGCAGAACCAGGTAGCGGTAAATGGCGAACAACTACACGGCCAATGCCCAAAATAACACTGGAGGCGATGAAAAATAGCGCCGAGTACTTGTAAAACCTCTCAAGGGCAATGATAAATGGATTCATTTCCCCTTCCCTTACTCCGCCGCTTGGGCGATAGCCCTTATCCTCGTAAACCAGTCCTTCACGCCCCTTTCTTGCGCCCATTCAAGCTGCACCCTCTCGCACAGATTTACCAACTTCTTGATTTCCTCTGCACTCAGCTCATATACCTGAACGCCCGTAGCCTTCATCTTTTCTAGGATTTCATCCCTTTTCTGCCTTTGCAGCTCATTCTGGTACTCTCCACATTCCCAGGCCGTTGTGAGGATGACCTGCCTTTCTGCAGGAGTGAGCTCTTTCTCCCAAAAGGCCCTATTGACGATGGGGGAGTTGAGATAGGTTATGTGGTAGGTAAGGGTCAGATGTTTGGCGACCTCATGTGCCTTTATGCCGTATATCCAATAGAGAGGACACTCAAAGCCATCCACGATACCCCGTTGCAGGGATTCATACACCTCTGGAAATTCTATGGGCTCCCCCTTTGCTCCCAGGGCCGCATAGAATTTGGCCTTGACGGTATCTACAACGGGATACCTGAGCTTCAGCCCCTTAAAATCCTCCATGGTTTTTATCGGCCTGTTTGCGATCACGTGGCGCCATCCCTGCCACCAATTCATGCTCACCATAATCGTGTTCCTCTGCCTTTGAACTCTCAACAGCTCCTCTTTGTAAGGCAGGCTCCCATAGAACTGCCACATGGCGTTTTCATTTGGAAACAGGTAAAATAGGCAGACGGGAGCTTCAAATCGAGGACCATAAGCGCCCGAAATGCCAATATTGGCCATCTCCAAGACACCGGACTGCACCAAATCGATCAACTCCGTTTCCCCTCCTAAGGTTCCTCCTGGGAACGTCAGCACCTTGATCCGCCCCCCGGTCCGTTGCCCTACCAACTTTGCAAACCGGGCCGAGGCAACTGCCACCGGATGTCCTTCCGGTGCTATCATTCCCATCCGTGCTGTTATGACACCTTTGGCAGCCTGAGCAACCTCTCCGGATACCACTAGTAGAAATAATAGTATGACCCCACAAATGCAAAGGACACTTGCTCTTTTGATCTTCATGGGCTCACCTCACATTATTCGATTCCGTTGAAGCTCTACCTTTCGAACTGAAGGGCTATGGAAATGTTGAACTCCGATATAGGCAATATTCACTGGTCTGTCAAGGGAAAAGCCCGCAGTGCCATTTCACTGTTGACTCACTCAATTACAAATTATAGGCTGCGACAGGAAGAAGAGAGGATTGCATAAGTATAATTCGATAAGAAAGGGATAGTTGAGGGGGTAATTA
>JABXJZ010000037.1 GCA_013375335.1 Desulfobacterales bacterium | reverse complement strand
AAGAGGAAGAAAGACTGAATAATAATCTGCTCGTCAGCACCGTGATGAGTAACATCGGGCTTGGCATCGCCTTAAAGGAACTTGGCATCGAAAACGCAATAACTAAGGTCGGCGATAGGTATGTCTTGGAAGAGATGCAGGCAAAGGGGGCCTCAATTGGCGGCGAGGAATCAGGGCATGTGATATTTTTGCAGCATCACACCACGGGTGATGGGATTATTACGGCCTTGCAGGTCCTGGCCGTAATGAAAAAGCGGCAAAAGCCCTTATCGGAGCTGGCGAAAGTGATGACGGTATTTCCCCAAAAGCTCATCAACGTGGATGTCAAAACCAAGCCTGAACTGTCCACGATTCCCGAGATAGATGAGGTTATCAGGGATGTGGAGGAACAATTGGGTGATAGGGGAAGGGTGCTCGTTCGGTACTCCGGAACGCAGTCCATGTGCCGCGTTATGGTGGAAGGGCCCAGCCCTGAGGACACCGAGCGATACTGTAGACAGATTGCCGATGTAATCCGGGGAAAACTCGGCTGATTGAACTTACATTTTGGAGGTAGTGCTGTGCCCTTTAAAGTAATCGTGACCAAAGATTTCGATCATATGAGCGAGGTTGCTGCTCACATTGTGATTCAAGACATAAAAACCGCCTTAAAGAGGAAGAATGCCTATGTCCTCGGCCTGGCCACTGGTAGCACGCCCACGGGCCTCTATAAACACCTCGCCAAGGCAGCCAATGGGGCGGAGTTTGATTGCTCTAAGCTCCGAAGCTTCAACCTCGATGAATATATAGGACTTCCTGCCGAAAATGCCCAACAGCGTGCGCTCCATCCGGAGAGCTACAGCTTCTTCATGGTGCAGGAGTTCTTTGGGTTACTTCACAAAAAATTCGCCGAGACTAATGTGCCCTGGGGTACGCTCGTTGATCAGGAACGGCTGCTGGCTGAGCTTGAGGCCAATCGCGGTGATTGGGAAGAGCAGGGCGCAGATGAGGGCAGGGCCATCGTCATCAAGCCCACTGCTCAATCTGGATATCTCAGGTGGATTCGAAGCGAGATCCTTGATGCCTACGCTGAAAAGATCAAGCGAAATGGAGGAATAGACCTCCAGGTTGTCGGGGTCGGTGGCCGTGGTCATGTAGCCTTTCATGAATCCGGCATTCCTTTTGAGCGAAACAAAATGCTCCTCGTCAGGCTTGACGAGAACACCGTCGAGAATGCCGTCAAAGATGGGCATTTTGCGAGCAAACAGCAAAGCCCGTGGTATGCCATTTCTATGGGAGTTGAGCTCGTCTATAGCGCGAAGACCGTTCTTCTTCTGGCCAATGGAAGCCGTAAGGCCGATCCTGTGGCGGAGTCCCTTTTGCTCGCCCCCACGCCTTCCGTGCCTATATCCTACGGACACCTATTCGCCATGAAAGGCGGTACTATGATTTATGTGATCGATAAGCCCGCCGCCAAAAAGGTACTGGAACATGCAGATAAGGTAAGCCAGCGGGGGATAGCCCTTGAGGATATTAGTGAGCAGACCGCTTCTCGGAAGGTTGAAGACTTACCATTTTTTAGAAATCCCAACTCCGGTTTGATGGGATAAGTTGCCCTCTCGCCCAAAGAGGGGTCCCACCAGAAGGTCCTTCTCTTGTAATCGCCGCAGTCAACAATGAGGCAAGGGAGGTCATTGAGGTAAGTGGCTTTCTCAGAACGAATAAGGATCTTTCTTAGGGAAAAGCTGCGGTGTCCCGAGATCTATTGTGGGACGAGCCTCAGGAGTGTCCCATCTGGTGCCGTTGTCCTCTTTCCAGTCCAGGACAGTCAGCTTAATTGTGGCTTAACCGGCATCGTAACCTTCAAGAGAAAAGAGACTGCCACGTCCAGAGTCCCCACACATAAGCTTGAATCTATTATTTCTCGCCTCAAGGGATATACCCATAAGGCCATAAGAGGGGAAAATAGAGACCTCATAGCCAAGTATCTCGGCGGAGAGGCCTTTGTCAAGGAGTTACAAGATGTGATCCACGACCTCAAGGCTACTTCATCACTGTACACGATCTTTCAAGATGCCCCTATCAGGAAAAGGCTTGAGAAGGCCTCCTCTGTCTTAGAGGGGATAATCAACGGCGAAGAACATAAATACCATCAAAGGTTACATCTCCTCTCCCCTGAGGAAAATGAGGTCATCGTAAGCAGAATAAGCCTGCTCAAGGATATGACCTGGTCCCTGCAACAAGAGATACTAAAGAATGTAGAGAAGATCGGGGAGTTATCCGGCTTTACTCGCAGAGATATGCCTCGACCCGCCTTCGACCGACTGAAAAATATGAATACCCTGCTGAACAACCTAGATCGACTCGAGGTACGAGGAAGGGACTCGGCGGGTATCTCCATTATTGTCATCGTAGAAAAGGAGGATTATCTTCACTTTGAAAGGGCACTAAGAAGGAGGGGACTGCTAGAGGAGTTTTCCGCTCGTCAGGATCAGGAGGTCCTCCTGAACCGTGGCATTACAGTTCGCATGGATAAGGACGCTGTTTCCATTAGCTTTGCCTACAAGATTGCCGCCCAGATTGGGCATTTGGGTGAAAATGTACAATTCTTAAGGAAACACATCCGTAATGATCGGATATTTCAATCCTTGATCGTCCTTCCCAGTATCCATCAGACCATCATTGCTCACACTCGCTGGGCCTCAGTGGGTGAAATCAGCGAACCAAACTGTCACCCAGTTGATAATGTGATAGCTCAGGATGATAGAAAGCAAGGATCTTACACCGGCAAGGGAATTATTCACGTCTGCCTGAACGGGGATATCGATAACTACCTCAGATTGAAGGAGGAGTTTGAAAAGGAGACGAAACGATCCATACCTCCTCAAATCAGTACTGATACCAAGATCATACCCCTCTGGATACAAAGGTATTACGAAGCTGGCCATCCTCTTGAGGAATCATTCCGGTTGGCTGTTAATGATTTTGAGGGCTCCCACGCCATAGCAATGCACACCGACCTTGCCCCCGGGAAGATCTTCCTGGCTCAGAGAGGGAGCGGACAGACGATCTTTGTCGGTCTGGGCGAGGAGCACTATATCACTGCCTCTGAGATCTATGGCCTGGTGGAAGAGGCCTCTCGATATATCAAGATGGAAGGGGACAAGACCGCGGCTGGATCACATGGGCAGATCGTTCTCCTGGACCAGGACTCGAGTGGTGGCGTTACAGGGGTGAAGGCAATGCACTACGACGGAACCCCCATAGGACTCCCTGAAGCCACGGTAAAGGAAACGGAAATAACACCAAGGGATATTGATCGCCAGGATTTTCCCCATTATTTCCTCAAAGAGATCTCAGAATCTCCTGGGTCAGTGGAAAAAACAGTGCAGAACAAATGGAAGGTCATTGAAAAAAATGGAAAGAGGCATCCGTTGATAATCTTAGATGACACGGTGATCCCTCCTGCTCTTGAGGAGGCCTTTCATGAAGACAGAATAAGAAAGATCCTCTTTATCGGACAGGGAACTGCAGGGGTTGCCGCGTATGGTTGCGCCGAACTGCTCAGGTATTACCTTGCCGACAGCGGCATTCGGATTGCTCCCCTCAAGGCCTCGGAGTTTAGCGGCGGTGTTCTGGGAGCCAGGCTTAGTGATACCTTGGTTGTCGCTATAACACAGTCCGGTACCACCACAGATACCAATACTGCCATAGATATGGCGCGGGAATGTGGTGCCCATACCATGGCTATAGTGAACCGACGGGATTCAGATATCACCTTCAAGGTAGACGGCGTCCTGTACACCAGCACTGGGAGGGACATTGAGATGTCCGTGGCCTCCACTAAGGCCTACTATTCACAGATTGCAGCCGGGGCAATCCTTGGCCTCAAATTGGCACAATTAACGGCAAGGAGGGAGGAGGATTTTATCCTTGGGGAGCTCGAAAGGCTTGTGCGAATCCCCTCTCTCATGAAAAAGGTCTTGGCAAGGGAAGAGGAGATCGCCAGATCCGCTCACCGGTTTGCACCCACAAAGAAGTATTGGGCTGTTGTCGGCAGCGGCTACAATAAGATATCCGCGGACGAGATCCGGATAAAATTGAGCGAGCTCTGCTACAAGACTATTTCCTCAGATGTGGTTGAAGATAAGAAACATATTGACCTTTCTTCAGAACCGCTCATTCTCGTCTGCACAGCTGGGAACAGGGGCAATGTTATCAATGACATCATCAAGGACACCGCTATCTTCAAGGCCCACCAGGCCACTACTATTGTGATCGCCACTGAAGGTGAGGAAGGATTCAGGCCCTATGCGGACTCACTACTGTGGGTGCCGGAGATAGAGGAGCGCTTTTCTCCTATTGTAACGACACTAACAGGTCACCTCTGGGGCTATCATGCTGCCAGGGCGATAAATGGAGAATCTCGTTTTCTCTTCGATTTCAGGGAGGAGATCAATCGATATATCTCGACATCCCTTGCAAAGGGCCTGGATATCTACCAGACGATACTTGATAAGGCCTTTCAGGAAAAAACCGCCAGGTTCTCGGCAGATTTCAAAAGAAGCATGGAAAACAGGCGATATACCACAGCTATGGAACTAAAGGCTGCCTCTGACCTCACCCTCCTGTTAAAATACCTCTCCGGGCGGCTTCCCATGTCCGACTTTGAGCTCGATTTTGGGGTCAGCGGGTCAGCGCCCAATATGTTCGATTGCTTCTTCGGCTGCATGGGAGAGGCCATAAATGAGATGGCCAGACCAATAGACGCAATAAGGCATCAGGCAAAAACAGTTACAGTGGGAACAAGCAGGATATGGGAGCCCATCGAGGGATTACTGTTTGAAACCCTGAGGAACAATGGATTTGATGTAAGCAATCTCACCAATAAGAACGTTATTGTGCTGAAGAACCTTCAGGATGTTATCTCCAAAGTAAAAGGCGAGACACTTTATGCGATCAGCAGCCTTTCCTATACCGGCGAGCCGATTGACGATTCAATGATCGAAGTGGTGAAGAAACGAGGGAGCTCCTCGGGGCTTACCTCACGAGCCGAAACAGATACCAGGCTTAGGGGAACGAAGAACATCATTGTTAAGGCGGGAAATGTCTTTATTGGAAAGGGAAAGATCGATAACAGAAGCATCCTCGTCGTTCCTCTCATGAAGAGGGGTCCTAACATTGATCATCTGTTGCTTCTCGATGTCGGCTTTAGGAAAGAAATAGATCTGTCCAAAAAGCTAAAGGCCTTGGGTGACAAACTTACCCATATCAAGAATATTGTTGAAGAAACAGACCTATCCTGGCAAGATGCCTATTTGAACCTTCTCGATGTTGAGGATCTCTTTGGCAAGTCTGCGGAAAAGATAGCTGAATCTATTATCGCTTCCGCCGGCACATCGTGAAGTAGCCCTCCATATTGCAGATCCGCAGCGGGGAGGAGGCACTGTTTATGTCCGTCGGCATAGAGAATATCTACCACTCTCTGTCCTGCCAAATCAAAGGGGTTGAAACCCATTCCCTGGACTTTCTATTCTCATCGGCCAGGTCGCCCTACCTGGACACTGCAGCCATTCATCTGGGCCTCGAGAGGGAATGGGAAACGGTAAGACCGCTTCTAAAGGATAAAGAGCGGGAGCTGATAGATATCATCTTTCCAAAGAGACCTTACGGGCTAAGGGTCATTCAAGGATTGCAGGATATCTTTCTCAGCTCTTCCCTTACGCACCCCTCTCTCCTTCTGGATCTCTGTATCGCCCGAATTTTGAGGGAGATCTTAGAAAGATACAGTAAGCGGGTCTCTCCACAGTTGCTGCTTGAGCTACTAAACCTCTACAAGCTCAGGACACCGGAATTCCTCATCATCATCAAACCCATTCTGCAGATTATCGTAGATCAAAACAAGGTCTTTAGCCATGTAATCAAGACTCATGCCTGTGAGGTCCTGATCAATAACTATGAAAGCGAGGCACTTTTTATCTTTATCTCATGCGCCCTCGACCTAAAGGAAGAGGAAAAACAGGTCCTCTTTCAAAGCCTCACCGCCTTTCAAAAGATCTATCGAAAATTTCTCGAGTTACATGTGGGCGTCCGTGAAAAAGACCTGATCAGCATGAGCTGGTTTGGGGTCTCCTACGACCAGCTAAGGCAAAAGGGGGAGTGGAGGGACAGCTTTTCCAACTTGGTGAAGCGCTTTGTCGAACATCTTAAAAGGAGGAGTAAAGGGGAGGCAATCCAGATAGGGCGCTTTCTCGTCCTCCGTTTTAACAATGAAGATATCCTGAGGGTTATCCACTATGAGATCAGCGGAGATCCCGATCTTTCCTTCGGGACGCCCTTAGCGCGGTTCATCTATCGTCAAATCTACAGGATTATGCAAGAATTTCGAAAAAGCTATATATCCCGAAAGCTAGATGCGGAACTTACCCAGGCCATTTCCAAAACCGAAGCCGAGGCTATTGACGCCATGCGCATGATTACGGTTGGCACGGTGCCGGCACTTACTGTTTTAAAGGGACTGGCCAAAGGCCCTCGACCGGCAAAGGCCCATACCATTCTCCCTCAATTTATGGAAAAATTAGATCTATTTAACCTGAAGGCCCTCTTCGAGCTCTATCCCATCCCCCCTACTTCCCAGCGGGTCTTTACTGTAGTTGCAAGCATCGCTGATAATACGGAATTAGGGCGTGATGAGTTTTTCCATTTTATAGGGCATCTGGAGAAGTTGCTCATCTTCCTGCAGGAGCTAGAGGAGATGGACATTAGGGTTCAAGAAGACGCTGCCTACGGCCTCATAAGAAACCCCTACCAGCTTCACTCCTTGAACCTCATCAAGGAAGGCGCCTACTTTGCTTCAACTGGATTGTGGTATCAAAATACAATTCCTCCCAGCATCATCCGGTGCATTAGCCCAAATGCAATCCCTAACTGTGTTGGAGTGAGGGATCGCCACATCTTTTCATGCATATCCCTGTTGACTGGGGGATTTAGAGGAAGCCCTTTCGATTTGGACAGCACCTATAGATACGATTGGGATGAGGAGCCTGAAACCTGTTTGTTTCGGCCCGGATATGCTCAGATAACCATTCCCCACCCCATCCTGGAACGGTGGGAAGAGAGTCAAAACGACCAAAGAGCCATGCTCAATGGGTTAATCCAAAGAAAACAATGGAACTAGCTGGAGATTGAGGGAGTCCTCCAATCTCGCTACCGTTTCAGGCGCTGTGCTTTAAAATCCTCCATACGGTGTCGAATTATCTCACCTTTCACCATATATATCACCTCCTCGGAAATGTCAGTTGCCAAATCGGCAATGCGCTCCAAATGCCGCGAAGCGCTGAGCATGTGAACGGTGAAACTTTTGTTAGTTCCCTTCATAATCACAGCCCTGGCCATTGGCTGGCCTCTCAAAAGTATGGAAGTCGCCTTATAGTTAAAGATCCCATTTCTTGAGAGCCGTTTGCCCGGATACACCTAAAACAGTACCAGGTTGGTTTCTGAGTGATGGTTGGAATTTTCGTAACTCCATTTTAGAAAACTCGCATTAAGACTTGACGATTTGATTTTAAGTGCTATAAGATTCGTCCAAAACAAGTGGGGCTAAATCAAAAACTCAATAATCTTAGCTGGTTACCTTGGAAACCCTAAACTTTCGCTCTCCTTTTACCATCCATAAAAACGCATTCTTAATATCCCGAAAAAAGATAATTAGGCTGCTATGCAGGCGATAATCTTTCAGACCCTGGGAGGCCTGGGCCTGTTTATATTCGGCATGAGGCTCATGTGCGATGGGCTCAAGAAGCTCGCAGGCAAAAAATTACGCACCATTTTGAGTGCCGTATCCTCAAACAGGGTAATAGCATGCGCCACCGGGGCTCTAATCACGAGCATGGTTCAAAGTTCAAGCGCCACTACTGTCATGCTCGTTGGCTTCGTTGATGCTGGCCTCATGACCCTCACCCAGGCCGTTGGTGTTGTCCTAGGGGCCAATATCGGCACCACTGTAACAGCCCAGATGATAGCCTTTAATATAAGCAATTATGCCCTACCAGCTATTGCTGTGGGGGTGCTATTAAGATTCTTTTTTGCATCAAGGAAATGGCAGCAGTGGGGAGAGGCTCTATTGGGCTTCGGTATGCTCTTTTATGGATTGGCCACCATGAAAACAGGACTTACTCCTCTAAGAGGGGAACCTGTATTCATCGACTTTCTGACTAGATTCCAGGCCCAAAACATAAATGAGATCCTCCTCGGTGTCCTTGTTGGTACGGTTATGACTATGGCTGTGCAAAGCTCAAGTGCTACGGTTGGCATAACTATGGCCCTGGCCAGTCAGGGATTGATTAGCTTTGCTGGAAGTGTTGCAATGATCTTAGGTGAGAATATCGGCACTACCATAACAGCGCAACTGGCCGCTATAGGCTCCAACGCCAATGCCAGGCGAACAGCCATGGCCCATACGCTCTTCAATGTCTTTGGTGTCATCTTTATAATCTCAATCTTCCCGTATTTCGTGGATGCCGTCGTGTATCTTACCACTCATCTACCGGGAATCGGGCATCCTGACCTACTAGTCGGGGGAGAGAGGCCCTACATTTCCCGGCATATTGCCAATGCCCACACCTTTTTCAACGTAATAAACGCAATAATTTTCCTCTTTCTTCTTCCGTATCTGGTCAAAATCGCAATCTGGGCCACCCCTCGTGGAAAAACAGCGCACCTCGATGAGATCTATCATATTAAATATCTAGACAGGCGTTATCTTGACTCACCAGAGGTGGCATTAGTACAGGCAAGGCAGGAGACTATAAGGATGGGAGAGGTGGCTCAGACCATGTTTGATGAGGTAATCAGCTCTCTTAAGATAAGGAATTCAAAGAAACTGGCCATATGGAGGGACAGGGAAGATGTACTGGATAATCTTCAAAAGGAGATCACAGATTACCTTGTAACGGTTATGCAAGAGAATATTCTCATTGAGGAATCAAGGGAGATAACCTCCCTTTTGCGGATGACCAATAATATTGAGAGGATTGGTGACGAAATAGAGGACATCGCCGAGGCAATCGAGAGCATGATTGAAAACAAGTTCTTATTCTCGGAGCAAGCACTTCAAGATTATGAGACGATATCCTCGGAGGCCAGGAAATTCCTTGTCCTTGCGCTTAAGGGAATTAAAGATGAAAATAAGGGAATAATGCCAGAGGCATCAAAAGCGGTAGAGAGTATAGACCACATGACCGAGGAGATGAGACTGAGCCACCAGAGTCGATTGGTTGAGGGGACCTGCGAGATCGATAGGGGTATGATCTTTATCGATATCCTCAATTCCTTCGAGAAAATGGGCGGTTTCTGCTATAACGTGGCCCAGGCAATAGCAGGTGTTAAATAGCAGAGATAAGATCTGGCAGATAAGCGAAACCCCTTCCTCTTACCCATCTTTCAAAAGTCAAGCCTCATTTTGGAGCCCCTTTTACCTCAATCCCTTTGGAAATAAATCCGAAAGAACACTCCTTCCTTCAGGGCTCAACGGTTTCCATCAACTTGAATTTGATCTAGAGATCTATGTCCCGCATTTCCTTCCCTTGCCTTATCATCTAATACCAAAGGTCAATCTCCTCCTGAAGACATCGAGAATCGGCGGAACAATACCACAAACAGCCAGCTCAAGAGAATAGTCTGCATACTTTCTAGTCTTATTCACTCCTTGGGGCTATCCGGCACCTACTGCTGATCTTCCTCAGGACTAGTTCCGGTCAGGCGATAGTAGGGCGCCCAGTAGGCCCGGCGGATGCGTTTGACTGCTCGGG
>JABXJZ010000234.1 GCA_013375335.1 Desulfobacterales bacterium | reverse complement strand
GAAGACCAGGATTATTGACCACCTGGCTGGAGATGAGGCAGGGGTAAAAAACAGTACATTTACGGTGAGCGGTCCCTATGCGTATGGCTACCTAAAATCGGAGCATGGCATCCACAGACTGGTCCGGATTTCCCCCTTTGATGCCAGCGGGCGGAGACATACCTCCTTTGCATCCGTATCTGTCTTACCGGAGATTGAGGATGACATAAGGATAGATATTAATGAAAAAGATCTGAGGATAGAAACCTTCAGGGCTAGTGGGCCAGGTGGACAGCACGTCAATAAGACGAGCTCTGCTATAAGGATTACCCACTTACCTACCAATATGGTTGTCCAGTGCCAAAATGAGAAGTCTCAGCATCGAAATAGGGAACTTGCCCTCAAGATCCTTAAGGCAAGACTCTATGGACTGGAAAAAGACAAACAAGATAGGGAAAAACAGCTCAGACACCAATCCCAGAGAGAGATAGCATGGGGGAATCAGATACGGTCCTATATATTCAACCCCTACCAGCTGGTAAAAGATCACAGGACGAACCTTGAGGTTGGAGATACTGAAAGGGTGATGAACGGGGATATCGATATGTTTATCGATGCGTACCTCAAGTGGCTGCAGAATCAGTAAAACTGGTATCCAGTAGTCCCCCATCAATTGTGCCTGCTAATCTCCCTTCCTAGTGTAATGCAAAAACCCCCTCTCGCAGAGGTCCAAAGATCCCTGAATTCTGCTTTGACATCTTATGCCGGAATGATATATTCTCCGACAACAGGCGTTTCCCGCCGAATCCCAAGGCCCAATGTGGAGTCCGTAACATCTCGCTAAATAATTGAAAGGAGGAACGGAGATGAGGATACTGCGCGTTGATATGGAACAGGGGAAAGTCACTTCTGAGGATCTTCCAAAGCAGTGGAAGCTCATTGGTGGCAGAGGTCTCATTGCCAAGATAATGAATAAAGAGGTGCCTGCTGAGTGCGATCCGCTTGGTTCGGAAAACAAGCTGATTATTGCGTGCGGCCCTCTAGCTGGAACAATGGCTCCTCAGCTGGGGAGGATTTCCGTTGGTGGAAAAAGCCCCTTGACCTTGGGGATAAAGGAGTCTAATGCCGGCGGTAAAGCGGCCCAGAAGCTGGATAGGTTGGGAATCCGCGCAGTTGTAGTTGAAGGTGCTGCCGAGGAAGGGAGATTTTACTGTCTGGAGATTTCAAAGGATGGAGCCGTTCTCGTGCCTGCTGAGGAGTATAGAGGCATGAAGAATTACGGGTTGGTGGACGAGCTTTATAAGAAGTACGACAGGAGATCGGCTATAGTTTCTATAGGTATTGCCGGTGAGAGGAAGTATAAGGCGGCTTCTGTCTCGTTTACCGATATCTACGGTGACCCCTCAAGAAATGCTGGCAGAGGCGGTTTGGGTGCGGTCATGGGTTCCAAGGGACTGAAAGCGATCATCATAGACGATTTGGGCGCAGGGCCCGTAAATATTGCCGATCGAGTCTTGTTTAAGAAGACGGCCAAATCCTGGGTGAACACTATAGAGCATGACATCGCCTGTAGACTTTATTCAAAATATGGAACCCCCTTTGCAGTCGCCAACTCAAGCAAGCAAGGGACCTTGCCAGGAGATAACTACCACTCAGGGAGGCCTGAGGGGTTCATGAAGGTGAGGGGTGAGATCATCCAGAAGAATCTTTTCGAACGTGGTGGCAAAATGCACGGCTGTATGCCTGGGTGTGTGGTTCAGTGTTCAATAATCTATCCGGATGCCGATGGAAAAACCCTCGCATCAGCCTATGAATATGAGGCAATCGGCATGCTAGGGACCAATTTAGGCATTGCCGATCCGGATGCCATAGGACGACTCAAATTCATCTGCGACGACTTGGGTATTGATTTGATAGAAATAGGGAGTTGCCTGGGCGTGGCAGCGAGTGCTGAAAAAATGAAGATGGGTGATGAGGAATCAGCCATTAAACTCCTGATGGAGATCGAGCAGGGAACTGAGTTCGGCAACACCTTGGCCAATGGTGTAGTGAGCACGGCAAAGGCCTTGAATATCAGCCGGATCCCTGCGTACAAGGGACAGGCGATTCCCGCCCATGACCCGAGGGCTGTGAAGGGAATTGGTGTCACCTATGCAACGAGCCCCATGGGAGCAGACCATACTGCAGGGCTTACCTATCGAATCCCGCTGCAAAAGAACGGACAGATAGCGAACTCTCTGAGGTTCCAGGTCCAGGCAGCGACCTGCGATAGCTTTGGATATTGCATCAATTCAATCCCCGGAGGACAGGCCTCAATCTATGAGTTCCTGGCTGATTTACTGAATGCACGCTATGGGCTGAGCTTGATAGCTGACCATGTGGTTGAGATAGGAAAGCAAACCTTAAAGGATGAGCTGAAATTTAATGAGGGCACCGAGTTTAGCAAGATCTATGAGCGTTACCCGGCTTTTGTTCGAACCGAGGCACTGCCTCCGACAGACCATGTCTTCGATGTGGAAGATTCGGAGCTGGACAACCTATGGGGGAGATTGGAGACTTTCAGAGTGCCCAAGAAGCTTTGGGAAGTTCGCCTGCCCTCCCTACCACCTATCCTGTTTGGCGCCGGTGTCATCCAGAGGCTGGGTGAACGCGCCAAAGGGCTCAACATAAAGAATGCCCTGCTCATAGCAGGGCCTGTCATGAAGAGGATTGGTCGAACCGAGGAAGTTCAGGAAATTCTAGAAAACAGTGGAATCACCTCGGTTGTGTTCTCTGAAGTGGAACCTGACCCACCGGTCGAGGAAGTCGAGAAGGCATATCAACTTTACAGGGAAAAAGGCTGCGACGGGTTCATCGCTGTGGGGGGAGGCAGTTCCTTGGATGCAGCCAAGGCAATCGCTGTGAGGGTGTCTCAGCCCGGGGTCTTAACGGAATACGATAGCATGGTAGGAGGCACGGCAAAAATCAGACCCCCAATACCACCGTTACTTTGTGTCCCCACTACCTCAGGAACCGGCAGCGAAGTCAATCAATATGCGGTTATTACCGATACGGAGAGGGATGTGAAGTTCATCATCATGAGCAATTATCTCATCCCGAGCCTTGCCATCATTGACCCCACTCTCTGTAAGAGCATGCCCCCTGGACTAACGGCGGAATCAGGCGTTGACGCGCTGGGACACTGTGTTGAAGGCTACGTAGGAAGAGCCATCCCCTACCATCCCTATTATGAGGCACTGGCCCTCTATGGTGTGAAATTAATTGGCAGGAGCCTGAGGATCGCTTATGAGAACGGAGAGGATATCGATGCGAGGACCGATATGT
>JABXJZ010000036.1 GCA_013375335.1 Desulfobacterales bacterium | reverse complement strand
CAGGTCCCGTGTCTTGAGCTCGACAATTTCGAGAAATATTCGCCTATAAGGAAGATGAGAGCGACCAAAAAGGTAAGACAAATGGTAAGGGAGAGGGCAGTTATAGAGAATAATTCGCTAAGTCTCTTAATCATCCTCTATCCTTTACTTCAGCGATCTTCTTGTATCTTCCATTGGCCTTGATTCCACAAGATTATCCATATATGGCAAATGGCCATCAAAGCCAAGAAGGCAAGCAGCTAAGGGTAAAATTTGATTGACAAATCTGTACAGGTTGATACAGTATCAAAGATATTTCGGCTGATACCCGTTTTTGAAGAAACCCTTCCTAATATGCTTGAGATCAGCCGTTTTCTTTTCACGAGAAAACGGCTTTTTATGTCATAGATGGTAAAGGTGCTGACAATAGCTGGCTCAGATAGCAGCGGGGGAGCAGGGATCCAGGCAGATATCAAAACTATATTTGCCCTCAAGGCCTATCCCATAACTGTCATATGTGCTTTGACGGCCCAGAGTTCCATGGGGGTGGATAGTATTCTTGAGGTCCCCCCTGATTTCGTTGTTGCCCAAATGGAGAGCGTGATAAGTGATATGTCTCCCCAGGCAGCGAAAACTGGGATGCTCCTGAATGCAGGTGTCCTCGTTGCTGTGGCGACGGCACTCGGGAGGTACAGATTGCCCTTGCTCGTCGTAGATCCGGTGATGCTCTCGTCAACCGGAAGGGTTTTGCTGGAGTCCGATGGCATAGCAGTCATGAGGGAACAGCTCTTACCATTAGCAACTGTGGTGACCCCCAATTTACATGAGGCTGAGGTCCTGAGTGGCCAAGAGGTGAGCAACGTAGAGGAGATGGTAGCAGCGGCAAGGCGGATCAAGGAATTCGGTCCTGCTAATGTTATTATAACAGGAGGGCATCTTAAGGACGGGTGTGTAGATATAGTGTATACTGGTAAAGAGGTTTATCAACTTGGAGGACCCCGGATAGAATCCGAACACACCCACGGAAGCGGCTGCGTGTTTTCCTCAGCCTTGGCTGTGTTTTTAGCCATGGGTAACAGTGTCGTGAAAGGGGCTGAGATGGCCCGTGACTTTACGAGGAGGGCAATCAGCAAGGGGTTGAGTGTAGGTAAGCGGCCTGGGGCTGTACAACCTCAAATTTAAATGGAAAAGGAGAGGGCTTGTAATGACTCAGTTAAGAAGGGCAAGGGAAGGCGTTTTGACCTCAGAGATTAAGAATGTAGCCGAAAAGGAGAGAGTTGATCCCTCCGACCTTGGGGAAAGGGTGGCTCAAGGAAGGGTTGTTATCCCGGCGAATAAGAATCACAGAAGTTTAGAGCCATGCGGGATTGGTGAGGGGTTGTTGATAAAGGTGAACTCCAACATCGGCACCTCCTCTGATCACATTGATTTGGAAGAAGAAATGGCTAAGCTCGAGGTCTCTATTGAGGCAGGGGCAGATACTGTGATGGATCTTTCTACGGGTGGTGATGTTGATCAGATAAGAAGGAGGATCATAGCGGCATCGAAAATACCCCTTGGAACAGTTCCCATATACCAGGCAGTGATAGAGGCAGTTGAGAAGTCAGGCGGCCTCATTCACTTAACAGTGGATAAGCTATTCGAAGTAATAGAAAGGCACCTATCCGATGGGGTTGACTTTATCACCGTGCATTGTGGCCTTACCCTTGAAGGGCTGGAGATGCTCAGGACTCAAGGTAGGGACCTTGACATAGTCAGCAGGGGGGGCTCATTTCTGACTACCTGGATGATCCATCATGAAAGGGAAAACCCCCTATTTGAATATTACGACAGGCTCTTGTCCCTTGCCAAAAAATACGATGTGGTACTTAGTCTTGGTGACAGCTTGAGGCCTGGCTGTTTAGCAGACTCCACCGACAGGGCACAGATCCATGAGCTCATGACCTTAGGTCGTCTTACAAAACTTGCCTGGGAAGAGGATGTGCAGGTAATGATAGAAGGGCCAGGTCACATACCTTTGCATGAGATAGAAATGAACATCAAACTTGAGAAGAGCCTTTGTAATAATGCCCCCTTCTATGTGCTCGGACCCTTAGTCACTGATATAGCCGCTGGCCATGATCATATAGCCTGCGCTATTGGTGGTGCAGTGGCTGGCTGGGCCGGGGCGGATTTTCTGTGCTACGTAACGCCCAGTGAGCACCTGTCTTTGCCCGCGGTGGGTGATGTGAGGGAGGGCGTTATTGCCACGAAGATTGCTGCCCATGCTGCTGATATTGCAAGGGGGAACAAGGTTGCTCTGGAGTTAGACAAAAGGATGGGTATGGCACGAAAGGCGCTTGATTGGGAAAAACAGATGGACCTTGCGCTTGATCAAGTAATGGCCAGAAAATACAGACAGAACAGGCCACCAGCCGAAAAGGACGTATGTACAATGTGCGGCAAATTTTGTGCCATAAAACAGGTAAGAGAATATTTCCATGGCTGACGGTTCAAATAGGAGCCTGAAGCAGATTTTGATATTTACCGACTTAGATGGCTCCTTGTTGGATGAGAAGACGTATGATTTCGACCCAGCACTGCCGGCCCTAAGGCTCATTCATTCATTAAGGATCCCGCTTATCCTAGTAAGCAGCAAGACACGGGCTGAAATTGAGTTTTTCAGGAGGAGACTATCCCTTGACAGCCCCTTCATAGTGGAAAATGGCGGCGGTATATTCTTCCCGACCACCTTTGAATTACCTAAGGATCAGCCATATGAAAGGCTCAACGGTTACAATGCAATAGTTATAGGAAGGCCAATCAGGGAGGTGCTTGAGAGGGTCAGTAAACTCAAGGAAAGGTTTCGCTTCAAGGGGTTTTCGGAGATGCCTCCTGAGGAGATCGCCTCTGTGACAGGCCTCAAACTAGATGAGGCCATTCTTGCCTCCAAGAGGGAATTTGATGAACCGATAGTGCTAGAAGATCCCCTCGATAACAGCGAGACATTCTGCAAGAAGGCCTCTGAACTGGGCCTTGATTGTGTGCCCGGAGGTCGATTCATTCATCTTTTCTTAGGTGGGGACAAGGGAAGGGCTGTAGAGGTGTCGCTCACTATATATCGGCAACTAAGAGGCCCTGTTTTTTCTATTGCCCTTGGAGACAGCCCAAATGATATCAGCATGCTGGAGGTGGTAGATAAGGCTGTTTTGATGCAGGGTAAACATTGTGGCCATGTAAACGGCCTGGTTCATCCAGATCTCATTAAGACAGAAGGAAGTGGCCCTGGGGTATGGAATAAGGTGATATTGTCTTTCCTCGCAGATTTTGTGTAATCAATTTTTCCCGCGATCTGATATGGGTTCTTACCATGATTCAAACCATAAAATGGGAAGACAATAGTATTCACATCATTGATCAGAGAAGGCTCCCTAAGAAAAAGGAATGGCTTGTCTGCTGCAGCCTTCGAGAGGTTATTGCCGCCATCAGGGAAATGGCTATAAGGGGTGCTCCAGCCATTGGCCTGGCTGCGGCCATGGGCTTAGCATTAGGCTCTCAATCTATTAAGACAGAGAGGTACGGAACCTTCAGGAGAAGATTTTTGGAGATGGCCCAACAGATGAAATCCGCCAGGCCCACAGCAGCTAACCTTAAGTGGGCAGTTGAGAGGATGATTACGGTCGTGGAAAGGATGCATAGCAATCCGGTAGAGGAGATTAAAGAGGCTATTAGAAAGGAATCCCACATCATCGTAGAGAGGGATATTGTGATAAATCTCAAGATCGGCCGTAACGGTCTGGAGCTCATCCCAGATAGAGCAACTATCCTTACTCACTGCAATGCCGGCGCCCTCGCTACATGTGGTTATGGTACTGCTTTGGGCATGATCAGGGCAGCCCGTGAGGCTGGAAAAGATATCCATGTGATCGTCGATGAGACGCGACCATTGCTCCAGGGGATGCGCCTTACCGCATTTGAACTGATGGAGGATAATATACCAGTTACGGTGATAGTGGACAGTGCGGCCGGTTATCTAATGAAAAGGCAAATGATAGATTTAATAATAATTGGCGCTGATCGAATAGCGTCAAATGGGGATGTGGCCAATAAGATTGGCTCCTACCAATTGGCCGTCATGGCAAAGGAGAATAAGATCCCTTTTTATGTCGCCTCACCCCTATCGACCTTTGATCTTGATCTAAAAGACGGGGACCTGATCCCTATTGAGGAAAGGGAACCAGGAGAGGTGATTTCTCTTGCAGGTCATCTGCTTGGTCCAAAGGGCGTCAAAGCCTTTAATCCTGCCTTTGATATAACCCCAGCCAAATACCTTTCTGCTATAGTAACAGAAAGAGGAGTACTCAGGTCACCTTATAAAAGGAGTATCAGGAATCTCTTTAAGGCAGAAGATGATAGGAGGTAGTTTTGAAAAGAGGTTGCAAAAGGTAAGTATAATGACTATAGTACAAGTATGGAAATATCCACGTAGTCCACTACCATATTGATGTGGGGTAGGTTAATGGAGCATGAGTATAGCTTAGAAAAGGAAAAAGAGCAGGACCAGAGGATTCCCACCCAGAAAGAACTGGAAAAGGAGCTGAGCGACTACCTTTCCAAGAAATACGGTGACCGGATAAAGATCGTATCGCCCCTCTTGTTTCCCCAGAGCGAGCCTAAGAGGAAAGAGGAGGACGGAAAAGCTGGCGCCAGGAAGGGTGGTACACCTGCTTTTGACATGAAGCCGGAGGAGTTAGAGTCCTATTTGGATGGATATGTGGTTAAGCAAGACCAAGCCAAAGGTGTGCTGGCCACAAAAGTCTGTACCCATTTCAATCGGATAAAATGCCTCGGTAAGCGATCCAAAAAGGAGAAGCCCTTTTCTGTTGGGATGATTAAGAATAACATTCTTATGATTGGTCCAACAGGAGTTGGTAAGACCTATCTAATAAAGCTGATTGCCCAGAAGTTAGGTGTTCCATTTGTCAAGGGTGATGCCACCAAGTTTAGTGAAACTGGTTATGTGGGTGGTGATGTCGAGGATTTGGTGAGGGATCTCGTATATGAAGGCCATGATGATATTAAGCTTGCTGAGAACGGTATCATTTACATAGACGAGATAGATAAGATTGCCTCGAGTCAAAATTTTATTGGCCATGATGTCTCAAGGACGGGGGTGCAGAGGACCCTTCTAAAACCGATGGAAGAAACTGATGTAGATCTGAAGGTTCCTCATGACCCGATCTCGCAGATACAGGCTATTGAACAGTACCGAAGAACCGGGAAAAGGGAGAAGCAGGTAGTAAATACAAAAAACATACTCTTTATTATGAGCGGGGCCTTTGAAGGATTAACGGACATCATTAAAAAGCGGCTCAAACGTCAAGGCATCGGGTTTGAGGCAGATATCCATTCCTCTGAGGTGAATATGGATATTCTCAAAGAAGTAAGGCCCCAGGATCTTATTGAGTTTGGATTTGAGTCGGAATTTATAGGTCGCCTTCCGGTAATTGTTGTCTTCGATGAGCTAACGAAAGATGACCTGGCTGCAATTCTCAAGAATCCGAATAACCCCATTATCCTCAGTAAGGAAAGGGATTTTATGGCATATGATATCAATATTCAGTTCGAGGATGAGGCACTTGAGAAAGCAGCGGAGCTTGCTTTTCAGGAAAAGACCGGTGCAAGAGGTTTAGTCAGTGCCATTGAGAGGAGCCTTATGCCTTTTGAAAAGCATCTTCCGTCGACCGAGATAAAAAAGTTGCTGGTTACTGCAGAGCTTGTTGGAAACCCAGGGAAAGAGATTCAACGCATTGACCCCAATGGTGATATGAGTGGCCCGGAGATGGAGGAGCGATTTGAAAGAGCAGCCGCGAATGAAAAGCAGAGAGTGAAGGGGGTTATAGCGGAGAGAGCGAAGGAATTCCAGGCCCAATCGGGCTTGAAACTGCACGAAGACAGAATAGATTTGATTGCTGAATATACGCTGAAATCTATTTCCGACATTGACTCCGCTTTTAGGGATTTCAAGGAGATGTGTAAACAGATAAGGACCCAGAATGAGGGATTGTTTTCCCAGTTGGGCATAGATGTCCGTTTAGCTGATAGTGCCATTGACGAGATACTGAGGATCTCTATTGTCCAGGATAGGGATATTGGCGAGCTATGTCTTAACTTGGCAAATGACTTGGAGTATGGGCTCAAGTTAGTTAGAGATCGGGTTGGATTAGAATCCTTCACCATTACCAGGGAGGCAGTCTTAGACCCTGAGAAGTATATAGATAACCTGATCAAGAAGTACTATAGCCAAGAGCCGGCAGTATCCTAAGCCTACTATTCCCTCCACCCGTATTACCAGTCGGGGCACTTACACCTTTAGTACTTCAATCTTCTGCCAATAAAAGACCTGAGATTATGACTCAAAGGCGAGGTGAAGAGCACTAGTTTTGGACTCCTGAGTTCGCCGCTTGTCTTGTCGGTGAGCAAAGAAAAGAAGATGGAGGAGCATGAAGATGGTGAGGAGACCCAGGCGCCTTAGGCGGGTTTCCACGATTAGACGGATGGTGAAGGAGACCTATGTAAAGGTGGATGACCTCATTTATCCCATGTTTGTGAAACATGGGAGAGGAGAAAGGGAGCCGATCCCTTCTATGGTAGGCCACTATAGGTTATCAGTTGATGAACTGGTCGGAGAGGCAGGAGAGGTGTTATCTCTAGGTATACCGGCTGTGATTCTTTTTGGTTTGCCAAAAAAGAAGGACGATGTGGGGAGCGAGGCGTATGCCAGAGATGGAATTGTTCAGCAGGCAGTGGCCGCCCTTAAGGATAGGGTACCGGAACTAGTTGTTATGACTGATGTCTGTCTCTGTCAGTACACAGATCACGGGCATTGCGGGATTCTGAGAGATGGTGTCGTAGACAACGACACTACCCTTGAAATACTTTCCCGTATAGCCCTTTCACATGCAGAGGCGGGGGCTGAGTTTGTTGCCCCTTCAGATATGATGGATGGGAGAGTTAAGGCCATCAGAGATACCCTGGAGAGAGATGGGTTTAAGGACACGGGTATTCTGGCATATGCTGTGAAATATGCCTCTTCCTTTTATGGGCCATTTCGAGAGGCGGCTGATTCCACACCCCAGTTTGGTGACAGGGCAGGTTACCAGATGGATCCAGCTAATGCGAGAGAGGCCATCAAGGAGGCGTCTCTCGATGTTGAGGAAGGCGCAGATATAATCATGATTAAACCGGCACTGCCGTATCTGGACATTATCCACCAGGTCCGCTCGCATATCAATCTTCCAGTGGCGGCATACAATGTAAGCGGGGAGTATGCCATGGTTAAGGCAGCTGCTCAAGAGGGCTGGATAGAGGGAGACAGGGTAATGATGGAAATGCTTCTCTGTATCAAGAGGGCTGGGGCCGATCTTATCCTGACTTATTTTGCCAAAGAGGCAGCGAAGTCATTGATTGAGCATGAGAACTCATATACCGAGAACTGACACGGCCTTTCACAGAGACTATCAACTACGAATAGTAGCATGGGAAGTTACGAGGTCATGTAATCTAGACTGTGTTCACTGCAGGGCATCATCGAATTACGGTCCCCATCCCCGCGAGTTAGACGCGATCAAGGCGACGGAGGTATTGGACCAAATACGAGAGGTTGCTAAGCCTATCATAATCCTGACTGGCGGCGAACCCCTGCTGAGGAAGGACATCTTTGCCCTGGCAGACTATGGAACGAGAAAGGGCCTGAGAATGGTCCTCGCCACCAATGGAACCCTCATCACCCCGGATATTACAAGAAAGATAAGAGAGTCAGGGATTAAGAGGGTGAGTGTGTCCCTTGATGGGGCTACAAGGGAGAGCCACGATGTATTTAGGCAGGTCAACGGGGCCTTTTATAGAGCGATCAAGGGGATATCCTACTTAAAAGAAGGGGGGATTGAATTTCAGATCAACACCACCATAACCAAATACAACTTATGCGAGTTAGAGGGTATTTCTGACCTTGCAGTGCGTCTTGAGGCAGCGGCACATCATATCTTCTTGCTTGTGCCAGCTGGAAGGGCCAAGGAGATGGCAAACCAACAGTTAGATGCGCGGGAATATGAGGACACGTTGTACTGGTTTCATGAGCAACAGGATAAGGCCCCCCTTCAACTTAAGGCTACGTGCGCACCCCAGTACTATAGAATCATGAGACAGGAGACACATTCTGGAGGCGATACGGTGGATAGCAAGGCCTGTGGCCTTGATGCCGTAACAAGGGGCTGTCTCGCTGGAATTTCCTACTGCTTTATATCCAATGAGGGTATTGTCCAGCCCTGCGGCTACTTGGAATTGAATTCTGGGGATGTAAGGAAATCTAGGTTTGCCGATATATGGGGAAATTCTCCTATTTTTGCCGAGCTCCGAGACTTTTCCAAATATAAGGGAAAATGTGGACGATGTGAATATATTAATGTTTGTGGCGGTTGCAGGGCACGGGCATATGCAGCTCACGGGGACTATCTGTCTGAGGAGCCATTATGCGCTTATAATCCGTCTTGTTGAAGATACAGAAGTGTCGGTTCTCCGGGTGCAGGCGGAGCAACTGTTAGCGCCTCAGGGAGATAACTCGGGTTTTTCGAAGAAGATGTGAGCATGGATCATATTGATAGGAAACTTTTGAACGAGATCCAGTCGGGTTTTCCTATTGCCAAGAGACCTTACCAAGATGTGGGGAGACGATTGAATTGCTCTGAAGACGAGATTCTTAAGCGAATAAAAAGATTGAAAGAGGAAGGCGTTATCCGGCGGATAGGTGGAAATTTTGACTCTCAAAGGCTCGGCTTTACCACTACTCTCTGTGCAGCCAAGGTGCCACCTGAAAAGATCAAGAGATTTGTCGAAGTGCTTAACGGATATCCGGAGATAACCCACAATTATCTGAGAGATCACCAGTATAATATATGGTTTACCTTTGTGGCCTCTAATATGAAAGCAATAGAGAGGTGTATTGGGGAGATAATTGAGCATGCTGGGGTAAGGGAAATCCTCAACTTACCAGCGGTGAGGACTTTTAAGATATTAGTCGATTTTGACGTTGCTTGATCAGAAGTCCTTTGGGTTCCTCAGGCTAGCAGGGGAGAGGGTAGCATTTGGTAAATGGCGGGCGATGCGGGACTCGAACCCACGGCCTCTGGTTCCGGAGACCAACGCTCTATCCACCTGAGCTAATCGCCCACCTAGTGTGTGTATAAATCATTTGAGGTGAAATATCAAGCTGAGTGAGGTGTTGAAGGTTTTGCAGGATGAGATGGAAAATAAGGCGATTTTTTTTTGATTGGGTAAAAGTTTTTATTGCTAAATTTTTTTTTATTAGTTATTTTGGAAAATTAACTTTTTAATGCCAGCGTAGCTCAGCAGGCAGAGCAACTGATTTGTAATCAGTGGGTCGGGGGTTCGATTCCCTTCGCTGGCTCCAAGGTGGCTATTGTGGGAGAGGTTCCCGAGTGGCTAAAGGGAGCAGACTGTAAATCTGCCGGCTCTGCCTTCGGAGGTTCGAATCCTCCCCTCTCCACCACTTTCAAAGCGGGAATAGCTCAGTTGGCAAGAGCGTCAGCCTTCCAAGCTGAGGGTCGCGGGTTCGAGTCCCGTTTCCCGCTCTGATTATTGGTCTTCAAGTTGGTCACTGCCCACGTAGCTCAGTTGGTAGAGCACATCCTTGGTAAGGATGAGGTTCACCGGTTCAATCCCGGTCGTGGGCTCCAGATTTGAATCCCTCTCTTTTCTGGTTATTTTTTTGGCTTTAAGAATAATTGTAACAGTAAATTAGGGAGGTAACGACAATGGCGAAGGAGAAATTTAAGAG
>JABXJZ010000035.1 GCA_013375335.1 Desulfobacterales bacterium | reverse complement strand
TCAGCAATTAAGTTATCCAGATCAGATGGCACATTAACGAAGTCTATCTCAGATGCATCAATTACCAGGAGGGGGGTCTCAGTGTAATGGAAGAAGAACTCATTGAAGGCCCGGTTTATCTGATCCAGATATCCTACGTCTATTGATTTCTCATAGTCCCTGTTCCTCTTTTTGATCCTCTCTCTCAACACATTAGTCCGTGCCTGCAGAAATATGACCAGATCCGGCCTCAATACCTTGGCCTTCAAGAGGTGGAACACCTGCTCATAGAGGCCGAACTCCCTGTCAGCCAGGGTAAGCCGCGCAAATATCCTATCCTTGTCAAAGAGGAAGTCCGAGACAACAACCCTTCGGAACAGATCAATCTGACTTATCTCCTCCTGCTTTTTGAAGCGCTTGAGCATAAAGAAGAACTGCGTCTGAAGCGCAAATCTCCCTGGGTCCTGATAGAAGCCGGCGAGAAAGGGATTCCCTTCGGTATCCTCCAAGATGGCCTTACCGTTTATCCTTTCAGCCAACAACACCGCCAAGCTGGTTTTGCCTACCCCCAATGGACCCTCAACCACGATATAGCCCTTTTGGCGCAACTTTTTCGTCCTGCTGAGGTGTTCAAGAGCTACATACCATTGACCTTATGGCCTGTCAAGCGACTGTCTTATCCGGTTTTAAGACCGAACTCAGACGTATGTATTCATCTATAGAGAGGGTCTCCGCCCTTCTCTTTGGGTCGATGAGGCACCGCTCAAGGGTCCGTGCTATCACCTCCTTGGGTACGGCTACCATTCCCCTCTCAAGGGAATTGAGGATTGTCTTCCTCCGGCAGCGAAACGCCGCCTTGACGACCCTATGGAAAGATTCCTCGTCTTCTGCTTTCAGTTGGTATGGTCGCTCAAAATCGATCTCCAAGACCATGGAGTCCACCTTTGGTTTGGGGTAGAAGGCATCCCTTGGGACCCGGATAAGGGGCGATACCCGGGCGTAGTATTGACAGATAACACTGAGGGCACCGTATTCCTTTTCCCTTGGCCCAGCAGTCAACCGTTGTGCCACCTCAAACTGGAACATGAGGATTGCGCTCCTGATATAATCTCGATTTGCTATGAGCCTCTCCAGTAATGGAGATGAGATGTTGTAGGGGAGATTCCCCAGCACCTTGATCTTTTGCCCATACTGATCGTAGACCTCCTTGAGATTCAATTTCAGGACATCCCCTGCAATGAAGGTGATCTTCTCCCTGTGTTCCGGCGACACCCTTTCTCTTAGAATGGTCACCAACAATGGATCCTTCTCTACAGCCACCACATGAGAGAGGCGAGGGAGGATGGGCATCGTTAAGGCCCCCAAACCCGACCCTACCTCCACAACTACATCCTCCCTATTGAGCTGTGCATGGGTAATGATTTTATCGATAATACCGGGGTCTTCCAAAAAGTGTTGCCCCAGCCTCTTTCTGGGTCTAAGCCCCGATCTGGCCAACAGGGCCCTGGAGACGCTTAGACCTCGTCGACCTTTCTTGACCTGCGCCACGAAATAACCACCTTAAAAAAATAGAGGTTGACACAATATAAAGGTATGGCGAATACCACTGTTAATTGCCCCCACCACTGACGCGAGGGCCCTTGGGCCTTCTTCTAATCCCAGGATACGTGATCCTATCACATAACAATATTTGTAAACAAGGGACACGGTCAGAACCTGGCGCTCGAATCGCACTGTGGACCATTCCTTCATGGCGCCCTACGTGGCTTTGTCTGCCTAATCTAGAAAGGGGAATAGCCACATTGGTGTGGGAATAGGCGGGAACATATCAGTTAGCCCCTTGAATTTGATCCAGGGGAAACCTCGACTTGGCATCCAAGGTGAGGTCGTCCCTCTCGCCTTTTATGATCCTGTGATACCCGGCGACAGCTATCATGGCCCCGTTATCCGTACAAAGTTCTGGACTTGGGGTATAGAGATCCATTCCGTCTTCGCTCACCACTTTCTGGAGCTGAGCGCGCAAATAGTTGTTCCTGGCCACTCCTCCCGCAAGCACAACTGACTTTACCCCAACTCGGTGGGTAGCCACAATCAGCTTATCGATGAGGATATCAACCACTGCGGCCTGAAAGCATGCGGCGATATCCGCGATATCGATTGTATCTCCCCCTGCTTGCTGACTGCGCCACTTCCTGAAGTAAAGGGCGACGGCGGTCTTCAGCCCGCTAAAGCTGAAGTCAAGGGAGTCTTTGGATAGGTAGGCCCTTGGAAAATCAATGGCCTCAGGCCGGCCCCTGGCAGCCAGTTTTTCTATTGCGGGGCCACCTGGGTAACCCAAGTCCAGAAGTTTTGCGATCTTATCGAATGCCTCCCCGGCGGCGTCGTCCAGGGTCTGGCCCAAGACCGTATAATCCCCAAAATCCCGGACATGATAGATATTGGTATGGCCACCTGAAACGGTGAGGGCAACAAAGGGGAAAGGTGGAGACCTCTCTTCCAAGAAGACGGAGAGGATGTGCCCCTCTAAGTGATTGATTCCTATGAGGGGGATATTGTGGGCATAGCTAAAGGCCTTGGCGAAATAAATGCCAATCAAGAGGGCACCAACAAGACCAGGCCCCGCGGTAACCGCTACTGCATCAATATCTCCGTGAGTGAGTCCGGCTCTCCTGAGGGACTCCCTCACAACAGGGACGATATTCCTGATGTGTTCCCTGGAGGCGAGCTCCGGTACCACCCCCCCATATCGGTGGTGGACAACGACCTGAGAGTGAACGACATTGGACAGTAACCTCTTTCCATCTTCTACTAGTGCAGTACAGGTATCGTCGCAGGAGGTATCTATACCGAGTATAATCATAATTGGGCATGGGACCAAAGGGGAATGGGCGGAAACTATTGCTTGGAGGTCTTATCCTTTCTTATCTTAACTGGTGTATCCGCTCTATCACCTTTCTGACATGTTGGGCCATGAGCGCTGCTCTCTGGTATCTGTTGCCCACATCCTTGGCCACGGGAAACGGCCGATCTCAGCTAGATCATCCTCGCCTATGACCACCAGCTCAATATCCGGATTTCTCTCTGAAGAGGCACTGATCCTGGAGCAGAGGTCAAAGGTCTTCTTCTCTATAACATCCGTGAAATCACCAATACCTGTGATGAACACGAATAGGAATGCGAGGGTAAGGATGAGGCCGATCGACCAGTCAGAGGTACCCCTCTTGAATACCATCGCTCCCCCTCAATTCGCTATGGTCCAATGTAGGGCCTTATTTTTAAGTAGCGGCGTCTCCCCATACCGGGTACAGCCCTTACTTCCTCTGTTGTCCTAAACGGGCCGTAGAGCAATCTATGGTGAATGATTCGCTTGGCCAGGGAAGGCCCTATATCAGGTATGGCAACCAGTTCTTGCTCGCTCGCAGTATTTATGGATATAGGGACTTTAAGGGTGACCTTATATGCTGCTGGCATAGGTCCAGTTGAGACCTTCATGTCCCCCTTCTCTGAGCTGATTTCAACCTTTGTCCCGTGGGCGAGATGCGGATACCGATCCCCTTCGCCATCAGTCACTCTTGCCGTGAGGCCGCCAGCCCTGGATATCAATTCCCTCAAGGAAGGCCCTCTGTCAAATCCATAGACCCCTGGGTTCTTTACCTCCCCTGTGATCATGACAAGAATATCATCTCCCCCTCCGGTAGGGCCGAGAGCTCGCTGTGAAGAAAGCAGGTAGTTGAGTCCCCACCCCAGGAGGAGGATGAGGACAAGGATGGAAAGGCCTCGCTGCTGTCTGCTAATTCTTCTCCCCTCCATTACCCAGACCAAAGGCGTCATGTAAGGCCCTTACTGCAAGCTCGGCATATTTCCCCTCTATCACGCAGGAGATCTTGATCTCTGAGGTACTGATCAGGCCTATATTGATATTCTCCCTTGCCAGGGTCTCAAACATCTTTGAGGCTACTCCCGCATGATTTCTCATGCCCAGTCCGACAATGGAGACCTTAGCGATATCCTGATCTCCCAGCACCTTTTCCGCCCCTATTTCCCTGGCAACCTCATCAACCAATTTTAGAGTCTCCTGAAAATGCGTCTTGGTGACTGTAAATGTCAGATCAACCCTGCCCTCGGCACTTGGATTCTGGACAATCATGTCCACCACTATGCCGGCCTTGAAAATAGGATCGAATATCCTGAATGCATTCCCAGGCCTATCGGGCAATTTGGCTACCGTAATCCTGGCCTCATTCTTGTCAAGGACAACACCAGAGACCAGGATCTTCTCCATCTCTTTGCTCTCTGCCACCACCATGGTTCCCTCATTTCTGTTAAAAGATGACCTCACATGAATAGGCACATTGAACTTCTTTGCGAATTCAACCGATCGTATATCCAAGACCTTGGCCCCCAAGCTGGCCATCTCCAACATCTCCTCATAGGATATCCTGTCGAGCTTTCTGGCACGGGCACACACATTGGGGTCAGCTGAGAAGATGCCTTCAACATCCGTATATATCTCGCACACGGAGGCCCCGATCGCAGCTGCCAGGGCGACCGCAGTAGTATCCGAGCCCCCCCTTCCCAGCGTGGTGATGTTGCTGCCATCATCGATTCCCTGGAACCCGGCTACAGCTACGATTCCCCTCTCTTTCAGCTCCTTTAATATGCGATCGGCATCGATGTTCTTAATCCTTGCCTTACCATGGATTTGGTCCGTATAGATAGCTGCCTGGAAGCCAAGAAGGGAGCAGCAATCATAGCCCATGGACTTGACTGCCATAGCGAACAACGACACGCTGGCCTGCTCGCCTGTGGCCATCAAGACATCTAGTTCTCTTAGGTCTGGGGTCTCCGTCACCTCCTTTGATAGCCTGATTAGGGCATCTGTCTGTCCGGCCATTGCGGAAAGCACTACTACAAGCCTGTTTCCCTTCTCACGGGACTCGATTACGCTCTCGGCAACCTCCTTAATCCGCTCAATAGACCCTACAGAGGTACCACCGTATTTTTGGACTATTAGCGCCATATGTAGTCAACCTATTTTAGGGCTCAAAGAACCCTCTATGTCAGTTGTGTCAAGGAATGACCTACTCGCTCTTTGAGCGCCCCAATGAGCTCCTTTGCCCTGAGATGAGAACCGGAAAACCTCAGTTCCCTGGTATGCTCATCTACCATCCTCAACTCAACCTGAATGGTCTCTCCCGGGAGCTCCCCCGGCCAACGGTCAGCCCACTCTATTACAACGATCCCTTCGCCTGAGAGGTAGCTTTCCAGGTCTAAGGCAATGATCTCGGTTTTGTTAGCAAGCCTGTAGAGGTCTATGTGAAAGAGTTGGTACCTCCCCCTGTACTCATTGACAAGGGTAAAGGTTGGGCTGACCACCCATTCCGGACCGATGTCAAGGCCAATGGCAACTCCCTTTGTAAACCACGTCTTACCACCACCAAGGTCCCCCATCAATGCAATGCAATCACCACTGGTTAATTGCATCCCCAATTGCTGGCCCAACCAGAGGGTTTTTTCAACTGATGGCGACAGGTATTTTACGGATGCTTCTCTCAACCTCAAGACCCTTGAGCTTTTCAACAGGCACCGTTATCTGCCACTTGTCTCAAGTACTACCACTGCTACCCCATAGTAGCTCTCATCTGAAAGGGTAACATGCCACCTCCCTATTCCCTCCTTGCGACAGAAGCTAAGGGCCTCTCCTGTCACCTTCAGGTCAGGCCGGCCATTTGGGTTCTGGACGACCTCTATGTCCCGCCACCTGATACCCTTTCTCATGCCCAAACCTATCGCCTTTGAGAAGGCCTCCTTGGCAGCAAAACGCAGGGCAAGGGAGGACACTGACCTCGGACGTTGAAAGCAAAAATTAATCTCCCGGGCAGTAAATACCCTGTTGATGAACCTTGTCCCCCATCTATCGATTACCCTTCCAATCCTCCTTATGTTCACAATATCTATACCAATGCCATAAATCATCGGATTGGTGCCTTTGCGAAACTCACAAGGGGTAAACTAAAACTGTGATACCAGCGCAACCATCTCGCGGACGGCTTGGTCTATCCCCACCATCACCGTCCTCGCAATGATGCTGTGGCCAATGCTGTATTCCTCTATCTCAGGGATGGATGCGAATCTCCTTACGTTCACATAATTGAGCCCATGCCCGGCGTGTACTCTGAGCTTGAGCTTACTCGCTAATTTCGCCGCCTCCTTAATCTTCTCAAATTCCCTCAGGATATCCGGTTCCGTTCTGGCCTCACTGTATTCCCTCGTGTTGATCTCAATTATATCTGCGCCTGCAGTGACGGATTCCCTTATCTGATCAGGATCTGGATCTATAAAGAAGCTCACGGCAATGCCAGCCTCCTTTAGGGTACGGGTAATTCTCCCATATTCCTCTCTATTACGCGCAACATCAAGGCCACCTTCAGTGGTCAACTCCTCCCTCCTTTCGGGGACGAGGGTTACCACATCTGGCTTAATGGCAAGGGCAATGTCAAGGAGCTCCTTAGCAGGTGCCATTTCCAGGTTTAGTTTGGTCTTGACCGTTCTTCTGAGGAGCTCTAGGTCCCTATCCTTCACGTGCCGCCGATCCATCCTCAAATGACATATGATCCCCTCAGCACCAGCTAATTCAGCTATACCGGCGGCCAAGACTGGGTCTGGCTCATCAGTCCCCCTCGCTTCGCGGATCGTTGCAATATGATCAACATTAACAGCTAAATGGGCCATAGTAGTTGACTCCTCATTCAGTACGGCAAACTTCAGTCGTCACAAGAAATTTCAACTGTTGATTTCAACCTCATTTGGAATTTGGCCTTTGAAATTTGACATTCCCTGTTGCCTATTCCATCATTGTCAACAGCCGTTCTGCCTCCTCCTCCATGATAGAGGCCTCCTCCTCTGACCTCTCGTGGTCATAGCCTAAGAGGTGTAAAAGACCATGGATTGAGAGCCTGTCAATAGTCCTGGTAAGGTGCTCACCAACTTGTTTTGCATCCCTCTTTGCGGCATCGAGGGATATGGCTATATCTCCCAGCATTGGTGTCTCAGGATGGTCACCATCTCTCATCGGAAAGGCAAGGACATTTGTCGGACCCTCCCTTTTGAGAAAACGCGAGTTCAGCGCTGCTATACCCTTATCATCCGTAAACAGTAAGCTTAGTTCGCAGTCAGGGTACCCCAAGCCTTTTAAGGTCCTCTCGAGCTTCGTCTTTATCTTCCGCGGATCTATTTCTCTCATGGGAGGCTTGCAAGTTATTTGAATCTCCATTTTCCTTCTTTTTGCCTGTCTCTCCTCTTGTTGTGGGTTCCGGATATTCAATCCGGCTGTGAAAGATCCCGCTCAATGTCTTGGTAAAGCTCCCTGCTATCTGGTTTAGATCCTTTAATGTCAATTCGCATTCATCAAGCTGTCCATCCGAGAAGACATTGTTTATGATCTTCTGAACCATTCCCTTGATCCTCGCAGGGGTGGGGTCAACCAAGGTTTTGGACGCAGCCTCCACTGCATCTGCCAATAATACGAGCCCTGCCTCCTTGGTCTGCGGCTTCGGGCCAGGATATCTGAAATCCTCCTCTTTAACCGGCGAGGATCTATTCCCCCTTCCCCTACTTTGCTCCTTGGCCTTTTGATAGAAATAGGAGATGAGTCTACTACCCTGGTGCTGCCGGATAATATCTATTATTTCCCTCCCGAGCCTATGTTGTTTCGCAAGTTCCACGCCGTCCTTCACATGGGAGATCAGTATAAGGCTGCTCATGGAAGGTGCTAGTTTCTCGTGTCTGTTGTCACCTCTCACCTGGTTTTCCACAAAGTAGAGCGGCTTCTTTATCTTCCCTATGTCGTGGTAATAGGCACTCACCTTTGCCATGAGGGGATTGGCATGGATGCTCTCAGCTGTTGCCTCGACCATGTTGCTCACAATAACACTATGATGATAGGTGCCCGGGGCTTTAACCATCAAATCCTTGAGGATGGGCTGATCCAAGCTGGACAACTCCAGCAATTTGATATCCGTCGTAAAACCGAAGACCATCTCTATCAATGGCAAAAAACCAGCGGCTATAACACCAGCCAAAGCACCACCCAGAAAACACATAACAAGGGAGATCGCTCCTGCCGGAGAAAAGGGATTTCCGGATAGGGTCTGGATTGATAGGGCTTGGATCAACAAGGCCATAACGATATTGAGAAGACCAACCCTCAGTCCTGTCTTTATCAATACCATTCTCTCCCTGCAATTCCTTACCCCGTGGGCACCCAGAAGAGAGCCCATCAGGAAATAAATAAAGAACTCCAACCTCCACCCCGTGACTATGGAGGCCAGAATAGAGATTATCAACGAAAAGGCAATTGCCACATCCAATCCCTGAAAGATAGCGACCAGTATAGCCCCCAAGGAGATCGGCAATGCAAGGAGAAGGACTTGCGTGCTGAAAAGGGAAAAGGCCCGGGCCACCTCCTCAGCCACTCGATTATACAGGAACACGATCAAGAACATGAACAGGAGGGTCAGCCCAATGAACACTATACTCCTGACATCTCCCCTGAAGGTATGGGGCCTCCGCAACAGCACTCCGTAGCTCAGTGTCAACAGGATACCAATCATGAGGGCCATGCTAATGACCACTCGCACAGGGGGGGTTCTCTTTAATCTTGCCCTGGTCTCCAATTTCAGCAGGTGTGTTGGGCTTATCTTTTCTCCCTCTCTGATAATCATCTCGCCCTTCTTAACCTGAAAATAGATGGGCTTCACCGATTTCCTGGCCTCCTCCTTCAGGAGCTCCGTTTCCTTTTTATTAAAGGTTATGTTAGGCCGTATGGCCAATTGGGCAAATCGCCCGTTGGCTTCGACCATCTCCGGTCCACCCTCACCTGCGGGCAGCTGGGCCATTATCTCGCGAAGCCCTTGGCGAGCACCTTCAAGGTCATAAAAACGATCCAGATCATCTACCTTGAGCTCCTTTTGAGTATCTATATCCCGGAGTATGATCCCCTTTCCCTTTTGGGTCATCAAGACTGTCTTATTCCCCACAACCCCCCTCTTCAGAACGCGGCTTACAGCGATCAATACACTGTTCTCTATCGGGGGGGAAAAGTTGTTCTCGACGAGCTGGTCAAAGAGGAGGGGGTCCTCAGTGATTCCTGAAAGCTCGAAGAACTTGTCTCTCAATTGCCCCAGTTTCTCCGGGTGTTCCCTCCTATCTAGTTGAGAAGGGGATTCAATGCCTCCTTCCTGCTCCTCTCCCAGAATGCGTCTTAGCTCCGCCCTCCCATAGCTGAAGGATTCTTTGATCCTGTGGTTAATGGCTGCCCCTGACCTGTCAAAGTCGTAGACAAAAAGGGAGGATTTTACCGCCTCATCTCTCCTCTGCTCTGTCAGCTCCTTATCCTCCACAAGGAAGTCATAGGATGCCTTGATGTCCTTCCGTGCCACATCACCAAGGGAATAGTGTTCTTTTGATAGCACTAATATGTTGGGGAAAAGCAGAAGGGAAATGGTAGCACTTAAAAGGACGAGCCAAATCCATAGTTGAATCTTGCGATTAACCAGCCTGAACCATGTCCCCAACCTTTTCAGGGGGGAGGTAATTTCCTTTTCTAACTTCTTGCCCTTCTTATTCTTGATCGCGGCGATCTTCTTCCTTTCCTCGACCATGATAGCCCCTTTGAGCCCTCTCATAGGCGTCTATAATCTCTTGAACCAATGGATGCCTGATAACATCTTCCTTCCCAAAGTAAACGAATTTTATGTCGGGTATATGGGCCAAGATATCCCTGGCATGTATAAGTCCTGAGGTCTTTCCCTCAGGGAGGTCTGTCTGGGTTATATCACCGGTTATGACAGTCTTGGAGCTAAAGCCAATGCGTGTCAGAAACATCTTCATCTGTTCAGGTGTTGCGTTTTGGGCCTCATCTAGTATGATAAATGAATCATTAAGTG
>JABXJZ010000233.1 GCA_013375335.1 Desulfobacterales bacterium | reverse complement strand
GCCTCCGCGTCTGTCAAGCTGGACAAGGCAAACCTCTTTGTGCAGTCCTATGCCGATATGGTGGGTGCGACATGGTTAGGAGTTATTCCAGTTGAGTATGTGAAGGTCATCGCCGGCATGTGGGTTGCTGCCTTTGCAATGACCAGTCTTGATACGACCAATCGATTGGGTCGTTACTTTATTGCAGAGATGGCCGCTCCTCTGAAGGAAAGCGCCGAGGGGCTTTACAATTTGATAACCAATCGTTGGATCGCCTCTGTAATTCCAGCGGCAATGGGAATCTGGCTCGCCTGGACTGGAAATTGGCTGATCATCTGGGGTGCCTTCGGGGCGGCAAACCAGCTGATTGCCTCTATTGCCCTCATGACCGGTGCCGGTTTTGTAGCAACAAAATTAAGATCCTCATTTGCCAACGCTGCCGTCATTCCGGCCCTGGCTCTCTGGATTACGGTCACCTCCGCTATTGTCTGGTTCATCGTTGCTGTTCAGCCTGGAGCCATCGCAGCGAAACCCATTCCGGGATGGGCGTCTATGGTCTTCTTGGCCATACTGTTGGTCTTGAATATCGTGTTTATTCGAGATTTTATCAAATCCAAGGCATATAAAACAGCATAGGATTCCTGTGGGTACTACCGGTGCACGGAAGGGGAACCGTGCACCGGTTTAACCTGTGAAGCCATCCTGATGGGTATTTCAATTCTCAATTTTCTTCGACGTATCTTCTCTGGCTTTGATGCCTCTCAGCGCGACAAGGCGGCCGCACTTACGGTTGTGGAGATGGAGGAGCTTGAAAACATCTTCGCACTTCTGCTTCTGGGATCCTTTGTCGGCCTCCCCTCTCCGCCCACCTTCTTAGCCGTCGAGCTCCTGCCCTTCATGGAGAAGGAACTGAAGATTCTAAACCGCAGGGCTAAGGATGCAGGGGATATGCTGGCGGAGATGTGTGGAGTAATGGGTATTGAATGAGGATTCTCTTTTTCACTGGAAAGGGCGGGGTAGGCAAGTCCACCATGGCGGCTGCCGCAGCGTGGCAGCTATCTCAGAAATATCGTGTATTGATCGTCTCCCTTGATCCGGCACACAGTCTGGGGGATGTATTTGGCGTTACCCTTAATAACGAGAGAAGGCGTTTTACAGACTCCCTTTATATCCAGGAGATCGATGTTCAAAAGCTGTCAAAGGAGTACCTGCAGAGGGAGATCAATGTCCTTTCCAGTACCTACCGATATCTTCAGGCATTAAATCTCGACAATTACTTTTCAGTGCTGAAGTATTCACCGGGCATCGAGGAGTACGCACTGCTGACCGGGATTGAAGAGACGATCAGAACTGAGGGGAAATTCGACTATATCATCTTCGATACTCCCCCAACGGGGTTAACCCTCAGGTTTCTCGCCCTCCCCAGGGTCACTATCACCTGGGTTGACCGACTGATCCAAATCAGGCGAAAGATCCTGGAAAAGCGCTATACCATCCACAGAATAAGGGGGGCCTTAAGTAAAGAGGAAACCGTGCTCAGCTACGACGAAGGAGACGACGATGTCTTGAAAAGGCTCAGGAGGCTGAGGGAGAATTACCAGGCCCTCAATGGGATCTTGCAGGGCGAAAGTTGCGCTGTTGTCCTGGTTTTCAATCCCGACATCCTTTCCCTCAAGGAATCTCAGCGATTGATTGAAGGCCTAGATGATCTACGGCTCCCCCTTCGCCTGTTCATAGACAACAAGGTGACTGAGGAGAATAAAGAAACGGCTAACCATGTTGAATCAAATATCAGGAATCTGAAAGACGTCCCCCTTGAACGAGTTTCCCTATCAGGGGCCCTGCTTGATCACAAAGCTGGAAGGCTGTACGATATACCTGAGAATATCATTTCCATGCTCTAGGGAGGATTGGGACAAAATGGGTGAACACGGGCACATTGTCACGCAACCTCTTTTCCTCCTTTTCATTGCCTTTTCCTGTATCCTGACAATGGGCTATTTCTGGGGAAGGAGGGAGAATAAGAGGGTATTTCTCGCTGCATTTGGTGACCTCGTAGATGTGGTCAGGCCCGATGACCAGACCTTCACCAATATCGGGGGCGTCGTCGGGTACCATGCCAATCTCCTCATAAAGGGGAAGGGTCCTATCTCCCAGATCGATGCCACCATCACCCTCCTTCCGAGACATTCATGGCTCTATATGCCGATATCAAAGCTCATCATGAAACACGACCGACTATTCATCACCTTGTACCTGAGACATCGTCCTCCTGGGGAGGCACATCTGATTGAGGAGAAGTATGCAGGCTTTCGAGGACCAAAGATAAGAAACGCCCATCGACTGGACAGGAGAGAGATAAGGTGGGGAACCCACGATTTTTCCCTGTATTATGAAACAATCAAGATGCACGATCATCTTCTAAAGTTCATCGATCATAAACCTGACCCGGGCATCATACGCCATATTGCAATCGTGTCGGACCAGAGGAAGTGTTTCATCTTTATGATTCCTCGAAAGGGGCAGGTGAAAAAGGACCTGGCACCGATTTACCGCTGGATAGCCTCCGTCATCGAGAACTGATCCGCCCCTTCTCCCTCCACACGGTTGTGTTCGTGTAGTTATGCACGTCGATATTTCTTAGCTCCCCTTTGTGTTACTGTGGCCCTTTGCAATGGATTTTTGGTATAGTTGATTATAGAAAGGCTTTTAATCTTCAGGAGCCTCTATGAGAAAACCCGGGAAGGTTGGACTCGTCTTAGGTGGTGGCGGGGCACGGGGGTTAGCCCACATAGGGGTAATGAAGGTGCTGGAGAGTGAGAAGATCAGGCCTGATATCATCGTGGGAACGAGCGTGGGTGCAGTGGTGGGTGGTGCCCTCGCAAGCGGGATGAAGGCCGGGGAACTGGAGGAGAGGATCACGTGCTTCTTAGAGAGTGATCTTTACAGATCATCTGAGCTCAAGGTCATGGGTGATACAGAAAGTAAGGCGGAACAGGGCCTGAGCAAGCGGATTCAATCCTATTTCAAGACTAAAATCAGGTTGGCCCACGCAATATTTACAGACAGCATTTTGCAAATCGGGGATATCGAGGAGTTTATCAACTTCTTTATACCGGACATTCAAATCGAGGAAACCGCAATTCCTTTCAGGGCGGTGGCAACGGATCTATTGAGTGGTGAGCTTGTTCTGGTGAAAAAAGGCTCGCTGCGGCGCTCAGTGCTAGCGAGTTCGGCTGTTCCCGGCGCCCTACCACCTGTTGAGATGAACGGCAGACAATTGTCCGACGGTGGTATTATCTCTGTGGTGCCTGCACGCTGCGCCTTGGAGGAAGGCGCCACTGTGGTTATTGCCGTAGCAGTAGATAGGGATATATGCTTAGTTTCAGGGCTT
>JABXJZ010000232.1 GCA_013375335.1 Desulfobacterales bacterium | reverse complement strand
TAGAGAATCTCCTGGTCTTCACAGATGATTACCGAATCACTGGAGACAGTCTGCAAGAGATGATGTTTTTTCATGTGGATTCTGGAAAGCTGTCCTCTGTCTTGGACCATCTACGAGAAGGACACACGGTTGATGGCAAAGATCTTCCTTTCAGGCCTGAATTCACATTTGGTTCCGGCATAGAATCCAAGTGGGGGAAAAGCGTGCCAGAACTAGAAATGAAGGAGATGGAGGAGATGACAAAGATAGGCACCGGGTACTTTTTGACCACACCTGTATTTGATGTGGGAGTGTTTGAAAAATTCATGAAGCAAGTTAACACCTTTGGTGTCCCTGTTATTGCAGAGGTCATGATACTGAGGACAGCTGGAATGGCCCACTTTCTGAATCGCCATCTTAAATCGGGATTAGTACCAGACTGGATCATTAGAAAACTTGCCAAGGCCCCTGATAGACAGAGGGCGAGTATTGAGGTCTTTGTCGACATTGTGTCCGGCCTTAAAGACCTCTGCCATGGGATTCACATCATCACCATGGGCGCCGAGGATAAACTGCGATACTACCTGGATGCTGCTAAGCTCAAAAGATTATAAAAACCGGGATAAGAATATGGCCTTCACATTAATTGGAGTAAGAACATTTGGAAGAGATAAGCCTCACTATTAATGGAAAACATATCAGTTGCCTTCCTGGCACCAGCATCTTAAATGCGGCTCTGGAAAATAGTATCAAGATTCCCACCCTTTGCCATCATCCTCACCTCGAACCGATCGGTGCCTGTCGACTCTGTCTGGTGGAAGATGAAAAAAGTGGGCGCATCATGGCCTCATGTGTCACGCCTGCATCTCCAAATATGGTTATACGCACAGACTCCACGACTATTAAAGAACACCGAAGAAATATCATACGTCTGATGATGGCCAATCACCCTGAGTCCTGCATTGTATGTAGCCAGGGTAACAGATGCGAGTTAAGGCGGATCGCCGCCGAACTTGGTGTCGGTGAACTAAGACTTTACCCCATGCCCCATTATACCGGTCTGGAGGAGGCAAATCCCTTTCTTATAAGGGACCTCAGTAAGTGTATCCTGTGCGGCAAGTGTATTCGTGCCGACCATGAATTAGTTGTCGTGGGAGCCATCGACTACAATCTCCGGGGATTTAAATCCCGCCCAGCCACAGTGCACGAGATGCCATTGGAGAAATCCAATTGTACATTCTGCGGTACCTGCGTATCGATGTGCCCGACGGGTGCCTTATCGGCCAAAAATCCACGGTATGTGGGTTCTCCCCAAAAGGAATCATCAACCATTTGTGGATTTTGTGGGGTAGGTTGTTCTCTGGTGATGGGGTCGGTTGATGGTCAAATCGTCGAAGTGAATCCTTCACACCAAGAAGGCACGGTTAATCGATCCACGCTGTGTATCCGAGGTCATTTTACCCATGACTTTTTAAATGCTCCTGAGAGACTGACAACCCCACTGATTCGTAGGGATGGAGAACTTTCACCTTCCACGTGGGATGAGGCACTTGAGGTTGTTGCTGAAGGGCTCATCTCCATTAAAAAGAAACATGGACCTCAAAGCGTGGCATTTCTCGGTTCCTCCAAGTGCACTATTGAGGAGAACTACCTTTTTCAGAAGATAGCCCGTGTCGGTCTGGGAACGAATAATGTGGATAATGGCAGCTATGGCTCAGGGAGGGCTATAGTAGATCGAGTCAATGAAAAGCTGGAGGGTGGAGGTTGCGTTACACCATTAGCTGGCCTCGAGAAGGCCGAACTGGTTTTTGTTATTGGGGCGAACCCTACTCAATCTCTACCTGTGGTCGGTTATTATATTAAACGCGCTTCCAGGGTGAAGGGAATTCCATTGATTGTAGTGGATCCGAGAGAAATAGAGTTAGTTCCTTTCTCCACCATGTGGCTACCTCTTGTTCCCCACACTGACTGCGAATTGATAAATGGCCTGGCAGCCATTCTTTATAAGAGGAATGCATACGATATCGATTTCATTAACCGGTTCACAGGAAGTTTCGATCTTTACAGCTCTAGTCTCTCATCTCTGGACCTTCAAAGAATGTCTCGAGTCACTGGGGTTGATATGGAGGTAATGGAAAAGGCGGCAAATTTGATCGAAGGGAAAAGAATAGCCTTTGTGATCGGACATGGCATTCTACAACAGAGATATGGAGCTGCAGCCATGGACGCCATTCTGAATCTCGCCCTCATGACCGGAAGTCTGGGTGGTGAGGGGAAGGGCCTCTACTTCCTTGCAACGGAGAACAACCAGGTGGGTGCATGGAACATGGGGGCGGTGCCGGATCTTCTTCCCGGTCGTCAGTCCCTCCGCAATGATATGATGCGGAAACAGTGGGAGCAAGCCTGGGAAGTCAAACTCTCACCGGACCCGGGGCTCAACATGGTTCGTATGATTGAGGAGGCAGGAAAGGGAAATCTTAAGGCCTTTTACGTCATGGGTGAAAACCCCCGTCGCAGTCTTCCTCAGCCTGAACGCATCACGAATGCTTTGGGTAATCTGGAATTGCTGGTGGTACAGGACATACTCGCTACCGAAACCACCCAAATGGCAGACGTTGTTTTACCGGGGGCCGCCTTCAGTGAAAAGGGGGGAACATTCACTAACCTCGAGGGAAGAATACAATCATTTGACCAAGTAGTTTCTCCACCAGGCGATGCCAAACCAGACTGGGAAATTCTTGATTTATTGTTAGGCAAGATGGGCTACTCCAAGAAATATTCCTCCTTACAGGAAATACGAGCGGAAATTAGCCAACTGGTTCCAATGTACTCGGGGCTGCGATCAAGTCAGGAGGCATCCTGGGTGAATGAGGCGAGCGCTATGAGGCTTTTCCGTCCTGACGGGGTGGGGGAACCAATCCACTTTTCTCCCGTAACCTCTACAGACGGTAAGACATATCAGAAAGATTATCCGTTTAAGGCCATTTTAGGCTCCGTCCCATACCATCTGGGAAGCGGTACTAGGACCGGCCATTCAAACCGAATCAAGGATTTTGGTCTGAGGGGAGAGGTGGAGATATCATCTGAGGATGGTGCCCGACTGAATTTGAAAGAGGGCGATCATGTCAGGATATCATCTCCATACGGACAAATATGCAGAGAGGTGATGCTGAAGAAGGGTTTGAGACCGGGACTCATTTTTATCCCCATGGCTTTTCATAATAATGATGCCAGGCAGTTGATTGAGCTAACCCGCCTGGGTGTAGTCGATTCACCTGGCTGGAAGGAGTGCCAGGTGAAGCTTGAAAAAATAGAGGATTGATGGCTTCCAGATGCTGGATACTAGATACTGGTTTATGGATGAGGAGTACTTCACGCAGATTCACCAATTAAGAGAATCAAGCATC
>JABXJZ010000231.1 GCA_013375335.1 Desulfobacterales bacterium | reverse complement strand
ATACCGCCTTCCTGCAGGGCCTTGATAACTATTTTCCCCAAGGTGGTTACCAGGAGAGGGTCGTGAGAAAACGACCGACCCACGAGGTGAGCGTCCATATTCGGGTGGGCCAGATCCAGAACTGGGGCCATATTCATATTGAGCCCGACCAGGGACATCTCCCTGGCAGCGGTACTGGCAAAATGGAGGGCGCTCCCTTCTGGGTCGGTAGCTTGCCCTATAGCTGCATTTCCAGGGAATTGGGTAAAGGGTCCTTTCAATCGAGCGACCCTGCCGCCCTCCTGATCAATTGCCAGAAACAGGGGAAGACCACTCTGTTCCATCGATATCGTCTGGAGATCCCTGCACAGGTGAGCCAGCTGAATTGGATCCCTTATATTTCTGTCAAATAATATAATGCCGCCGAGGTGGTAATCCTTTATGAGACTGGTGGTATTGTCGTCCAGGACAGGGCCTGGCATACCCCCGATGAATAACCGGCCAATCTTATGGGCGATCTCCGAAAGATCGAGCGTGGGATTCACGATTACCCGCCTTCGCAAGCCTCAATGAAGAGCCAGCGTAAATTCGCGGTTTTCAGCTTGCATTACACAACTGCTTCTAATATTAAGGATTACTGACGCATAATTGCAATCAAAAAGGCCGATCTATGAAGGCGATGATCCTGGCTGCTGGTGAGGGAAGAAGGTTGAGGCCCTTGACCACTGTATGCCCCAAGGCCTTGATGCCTGTTGTCAATCGGCCAGTCATCGATAGGGTTATACAGTTCCTCAAGTCCCACGGAGCCCGGGAGATAATAGTCAATGCCCACCATCACTACCAAAAGATCATCGATCACCTTAAAGGGGGCAGTCGCTTTGACGTGAAGGTGGAAGTCAGGGTGGAAAAAGAGATCTTGGGAACAGGGGGCGGAATCAAGAATACGCGGGATTTTTGGGACAAAGACCCCTTCGTTGTCATAAACGGGGATATCTTGACTGACATCGACCTGAGTAAGGTCTATGAATCGCACTTGAAGCGAAATAGCCTGGTAACTATGGTCCTCCACGACTTCTCCGTGTACAATACGGTCAAAGTAGACAGTGAGATGAACATTGTGTCCATTGGTCCGGGTATACACGTAAATGGGGCATTAGCCTTTACCGGTATTCACGTGATGAATCCCGAGGTCCTCAATTTTATCCCCGAGACCAGAAGCTACAATATAATAGAGTGCTACAGGAGGTTAATAGATTTGAGAAGACCTGTGAGGGGCTACGTGGTTGAGGGACATAGATGGATCGATGTAGGAACTATACCTGATTACGTAAGGTCTAATTTCAGTCTCCTGCCTCCGGAGAGGATAGCTATAGGGCATGAATGCCATATAGATCCTGCTGCAACCCTGAACGAGTGGGCAGTCATAGGAGGGAAGAGTTCAATTGAGAGGGCTGCCGTTGTGCAGAGATCGGTGCTCTGGAATGAGGTGACTGTTCGGGAGGGGGTCCGGGTTATCGACAGTGTGGTTACCTCTGGTGTTGTCGTGAAGGAGGATCTTATTGGCAGTGTAGCGACAAGGTAAGGGCTCCCCATCGCCTGATCGAGGGCAATTTACGAGCCCTCTGTATTGTGCCATGAAACTAAGGGAATTTGTCAGGGCTTACATAGATGATACCTACGGGAATAACAAGGCATTTAATTGGAAGAGACTGCCCGGCGACGGTTCGAAGAGAAGCTTTTATCGCCTGACCAATAATCAGGGCTCTTTTATAGTTATGGCTAATCCGCCTGTAGAGAGGAATGCACAGAAGGAAAATATCTCCTATCTAATGATAGGTAAACATCTCTTCAGTAAAGGGGTCCCTGTCGCCCGTATCTACCGTTATGATCTTGACCATGGCTGGTTTATCATGGAAGATCTGGGGCAAAAGAAGCTCCAGGAGATTGCACTGAGCTCAAGGAATAGCATGGATACATACAAGAAGGTTATCGAGCTTCTGATAAGGAGCCAGCTAGAGGGCAGAGAGGGTTTTGATCCTGAGTGGTGTTATCAAACGAAAAGGTATGACAGATTCGTCATGGAGAGACTTGAGTCGGATTATTTCCTTGCCTATTTCCTCAAGGGTTTCCTTGGGCTGAAGCCGGATCTGTCTGAACTCCAATGCTCATTTGCGCACCTTGCCTCCCAGGCATCCCTTGCAGATAGCAATTTCTTTCTACACAGGGATTTTCAGTCCAGGAACATCATCATCAACAGGGGTAGAATCGGGGTGTTGGATTGGCAAGGTGGAAGGTTAGGACCCCTCCAGTACGATCTTGCCTCACTGTTAATAGACCCCTATGTGGGGCTGAAGGAAGGGGAACAAGAGGTCTTATATGAGTATTATCTAAGGCTCCTTGAGGAGCGCCTTCCAGGTACATCCGGCTCATTTGCCAGGTACTACCCTTACCTTGCCATCCAGAGGAACCTGCAGATATTGGGTGCCTTCTCATACCTGGGCAAGATCCATGGGAAAAATAGATTTCTAGCCTATATTCCCCCTGCATTGCAATCCCTTGAGGGGCTTTTACGGGGACTTGGTGACCCCCAGCTATATCCGCTGGGAAACCTTATTGGGAAAATCGTGTGAACACGGGAGAATGTGAAGCAAAGGAGGTATAAAGATGAAGGAAAAAGTAGAGGCTGCCTTAGGTAAGATAAGGCCATCGCTTAGGGCAGATGGTGGAGATGTAGAGCTGGTGGAGGTCACTCCTGATGGGATTGTGAAGGTGAAATTGACCGGCGCTTGTAGAGGATGCCCGATGAGCGAGATGACCCTGAAGATGGGTATAGAGAGAGCGCTCAAGCAGGAGGTGCCGGAGGTTACAGAGGTCGTGAGCGTATAAATGGGTGGATCGTCAAGTAGCAAGGAGGCCGGGCCAGGAGACAGGTTTCAACAGGAGACCAAATACGGCCCGGACACATTGAGGGGCTCTACACTCGACTGGGGTCGATGTCCTGAACACTACAAAGACTACAAGGCTCCTCTGGCTGTTATCCCCCTGCCTGAGCCCGATACCACAACGGAGGCCAACCTCTGGCAACTCCTCTACAGCAGGAGGTCAAGGAGAGAGTATGATGCTGGACGAACCCTTAAACCTGAACTTCTCTCCGCCTTACTTTGGGCAACCCAGGGTGTAACTGCGAGATATGGAGACACCCTTTTCAGAACAGCACCCTCTGCTGGTGGGCTCTATCCGGTGGAGACCTACCTGTCTTTGAGGGCAGTTGAGGGGCTTCAACCCGGTATCTACCACTTCAGACCTCATGCCTTTGACCTTGAGTTCCTGAGGAAGGGCGACCATTCAAGGGAGCTGGCCCAGGCTGCCCTTGGGCAGATGATGGTGATGGATGCACAATGTACATTTATCTGGACTGCGGTGGTGGAGCGGTCAAAGTGGAAATACC
>JABXJZ010000034.1 GCA_013375335.1 Desulfobacterales bacterium | reverse complement strand
GCCGCGAACAAACGAATTGGTAGTAGGTCCGAGGGACGCATTATTCACTAAAGCTGTCTCGGCAGGGGATTTTAATTGGATAGGAGTTCAACCAGAGAGAAAGGAGATACGGGTGCAGGCGCAGGTAAGGTACAGGCACAAGCCAGCTGATGGGACGCTTACGGTTATTTCACCCAATCTCCTCCAGCTTGAATTTGATCAACCCCAATGGGCGATAACGCCTGGCCAGGCCCTTGTATGCTATGAAGCGCAAAGGGTCCTCGGGGGTGGCTGGATACGGAGATCAAGGTAAGATGTCGAAATCGTTTAAGATCATTACCCTCGGCTGCAAGGTAAACCAATATGAGTCTGCCTTTATTGAAGAATCGTTACTAGATATGGGCTGCCGAAGGGCCAATCAAGGCAGAGAGGCGGAGTTAGTAGTCGTCAACACCTGTATAGTCACAGCCAGGGCAAGCTACCAATCCAGGCAGGCCCTAAGGAGGGCCATAAGGGAAAACCCCGGGGCTATTATTGCTGCTGTTGGATGCTATGGGCAGGTCTTTCCCGGTGAATTATCAAAGATTGACGGAGTGGATATCATTGCGGGAAACAAAGGGAAAAGCTCTCTTCCGAGGCTTTTGACAAAGGCCAGTCACCATAATCCGCCCCTTGTCGAGAAAGAGGAGTTTGGGCCGTTGAACCATTTTGAACAGGCTCCTATTACAAGATTTTCGGATAGGACCAGGGCATTTGTAAAGATACAGGACGGATGCGAGTCATTCTGCTCTTACTGCATTGTGCCCAAGGCGAGGGGTCCTCAGAGGAGCCTTATGCCTGATAGGGTTATCGAGTTGCTCAACGGCTTAGAGAGAAGTGGCTATAAAGAGGTCGTGCTCGCAGGAGTTCACCTTGGGAAATATGGCGCAGACTTCGGCAATGACATTGATTTAACTAGGTTACTCGCTGAGATCGGGGAAAATAGATGCCGGCTCAGGATAAGGCTTAGCTCACTTGAGCCAATGGAGATAGGAAGGGAGTTGATTGCGTTGATGGCTAGCCATGATTGGCTTTGCCGTCACTTCCATATCCCTTTGCAAAGCGGTGACGATGAGGTCTTAAGGAGGATGAATAGAAACTATACAGCCAGGATGTTTACCATGGTAATAGACGATATAAGTCGATTTGTCCCTCTGGTTTGTATAGGAGTGGACGTGTTGGTCGGCTTTCCTGGAGAGAGCGACAGGGCGTTCAACAATACCTTTGATCTCTTGCAAGACATGCCCGTCAGCTATCTACACGTGTTCCCTTACTCGAGAAGGGATGGGACCGCTGCAGCAGGGTTTCCCGATCAACTTGATCATAAGAAGATCAAGGAGAGGACCCTTCTCTTACGCCGTCTTGATAAGCAAAAGAGAAAGGTCTTCTGGGGTAGTTTGGTTGGGGAGACCTTTCCCGTCCTCACTGAGGGATGGCTACCTGAGGACAGACACCTCATCAGTGGGTTGAGCGATAACTATGTGAGGTTTGCCTTTCCTTCCAGCAGCCTCATTAAGAATGAAATCGTGGAGGTAAGGGCAGAAGACGTGACCGAAAGGGGAATTATTGCTCGAAGATTGAAGGATTAGTTAATGGCTTATCTTATTTCTAAAATCTCGAATTCTTTGATGCCGCCGGGAGTCCTTACCTTGACGGTATCTCCTTCGTCCTTGCCGACAAGGGCCTTTCCCAGGGGAGAGATAACCGATATCTTGCCGTCCTCGGGGTCAGACTCATACGGCCCAACAAGCTGATAGGTGACATTCTCGTCGCTGTCAATGTTTCTGAGCTCAACCGTTTTGCCGAAGATAACCTTCTCGGTTTGCCCTTGGTCTATCTCAATTACCTCTGATCTGCTAATTGCCATCTCGAGCTCACTTATTCTCGCCTCTAAAAGGGACTGTCTTTCCTTGGCTGCATGGTACTCCGCGTTTTCATTCAAATCTCCATGAGATCTTGCCTCTTCAATAGCCTTTATATTCCTGGGCCGTTCAACAGTGACAATATTATGCAATTCCCGCCTCAATTTCTCCAACCCCTCTCTTGTAATTGGCACTTTATCTATCAAGGTAGTTTCCCTCCAGCCATTGGGCCCTCTGTCCTTCCCCAATACAGTTACCATTTTAAATATTTAGATATGAGGCGTCAAATGGTTAAGGGCCGAGATAGGCAGCCTGATCATTTTGGTTTTTGGAGATCCCTGCCCTCAGCCGATAGGGCGGGGTTGATGAGGACCTTTATATATTTCTCTGGCTCTCGTTCCAGAAGCTCTACGCCTTCGGCAAATCGATCCAACGCCAGGATTTTGCTAATTAGTGGCCTGACCGTGACGTGCCCTGTGCCGAGCAGTCGGATGGCCTCTGGGAAGTCGTCCATGAAATAAGTCCTCGACCCGATGGCCTTTAATTCCTTGGCGAATATAGTCCGGTAAGAAATACCCAGGTTTTCAATGTGAGGCAGGGCGATCAGCATGAGATGCCCACCTGGGCGAAGTATTTCTCCCGCATCAGTGACTGTCTTTTGGGTTCCTACTGCATCGAAGACCACGTCCGCCATTCCCATATTGCGCTTGGCAAAGGCGACCAGGTCTTCATCTTGTGGGTTGCAGGTCAGTTCGAGCCCCATGTGTCTGGCTAATGACCTCCTTTCGTCAAGGGGCTCTGATACGATTACCTGGGACGCGCCATAAACCTGGGCGACTTGAGCAATGAGTAGTCCGATGGTTCCACCGCCGATCACCAGAACTTTCATTCCTTTCCCAAGATCTGCCCGTCGATTTGCGTGGACGGCCACTGCAGTAGGCTCCACCATGGCGCCAACTTCATCCTCCATTCCCCCTGGTAGGGGAAAAATCCTCCTGTAGTCGGCCACGACTTTCTCGGCGAAGCAACCCCCAGGCAGGCGAACACCTATGAACTTGAATTCAGTGCAGTGAGGTAACCGCCCGGCCTTGCAGGCCTCACATGTGCCACAGCCTTCTGCTGGAAAGACGGTAACCCTATCCCCTTTCTTCAAGTCGGACTGTGCTGGAAGGGACACTATCTCCCCCATGTACTCATGCCCTGGGATAAGGGGATAGGCGGCAAAGGGGTTTTTCCCCCGAAGGAGATGTATGTCGGTGCCACATATCCCGGCCATACGCACCTGAATTTCCACCTCCTCGGCAGTTGGGATGGGATCCTCTATGTCTTGTAAAGAGAAATCATTCGGACCGTTGAGCACAATCGCCTTCATACAACCCCCTCCTTGAGAACTAAAGTGTCAGAAACTCAACCACCCTCCGTCCACAAAGATTGTCTGTCCGGTCACATAATCGGAGGCATCTGACGCCAAAAATACTGCTAAACCACCGAGATCTTCAGGCGTGCCCCAGCGACCTAGAGGGATTCTGGCAGTGATCTCCGCATAGCGCTCTTTGTTTTGTACCAGTGGTTGAGTGACATCAGTGATGAAATATCCTGGACCAATGGCATTGACCCTAATGCCGTATTTGGCCCAATCATTGGCCATGCTTTTCGTGACCTGGGAAATCCCTCCCTTGCTCGCAGCGTAACCTGGGATGGTTTTCCCCCCGATAAACGCAAGGAGGGAAGACGTATTGATGATCTTCCCTTTTATATTACGGGCGATCATGGTTCGAGCCACCGCCTGGGCCAAGAAAAAAGGCGCTTTGAGGTTTGTCCGTAACACGATATCCCAGTCTTCCTCGGAATGTTCCTCACACGGAGCACGGCGGATTGTGCCCGCGTTATTGAATAAAAAATCGATCTTGCCGAAGGCTTCAAGAGCTCGTTCAACAATCATCTTAATATCGGATAGATCCGCCACGTCTGCCTTGATCGGTATGACCTTCCCATTGTGTTGGCCCAGTTCCTTAGCCGTCTTTTCCAAGACCTCCAGTCTCCTGCCGACAATTGCAACCTCGGCTCCCGCTTGAACGAGCGCGGTCGTCATACCTTTACCGAGGCCAGTGCCTCCACCCGTAACGATGCCACTGCTTCCTTTCAGGCTGAATTTATCCCATATCATTTAATAACCCTCCTCATATTGAATGAGAAGCCATGATCGGCGAATAGCCAAGGAGCAACGGCCCTTGACGGGCACTAAAGGGCGTGTTTCCTCACAAAGTCCATATCAAGGCTTACCCCCAGGCCAGGCCGTTGCGGAATGTCCAGGTAGCCGTCGCTCATCTCAAATCTCTCCTCGGTTACTCCCTCGCGCAGGGGATGAGGCGAACGGTCATACTCGAAGAAGGGGTCCGCCGGGTAGCGGCGTTCGGGGAAGTGGGGGAGGACAGCGAATAACTGTAGAGAAGCAGCCAGGCCTACGTTCGTCCCCCAAACATGGGGGGCCAGCGGCACGTTCCAGGCACTCGCCATAGCCACTATATTCATCATTTCGGTGAAACCGCCGGCGGCGCAAAGGTCTGGCTGGAGTATATCTACGGCACGCCGGGCGATGAGTTCCCGAAAGCCATATCTGGTAAACTCATCCTCACCGCCAGCGATGAGGATGTTGGACTTTTGCTTCACTTCGATATAGCCCTCGATGTCCTCAGGCGGCACCGGCTCCTCAAGCCAGTAGACATCGTACTTCTCCATCTCCTTGGCCAGGCGGATTGCCTCAACGGCATTATAGGCGTGGTTGGCATCCACCATGAGAACTATGTCATTCCCTATGGCTTCTCTGACGGCCTTCACATATCTCATATCCGTCTCGATCCCATAGCCGACCTTGAGCTTCATAGCAAAGAAGCCATCCTCCTTGTAACCGAGGGCCTCCTCAACCAGGGCATCTTCTATGCTGGGCACATTCTGAGGCTGGTAGAGGCCGGTGGCATATACATGGGCCTTATTTCGATAAGCTCCTCCCAGTAGTTTATAGACCGGCAAGCCCAGGGCCTTTCCCTTTATATCCCACAGGGCAATGTCTATAGCACTGAGGGCCGAGATCGGTAGGCCCTTCATCCCCTGATCTCTCGTCCAGTTATAGAGGAAATCCCAGATGACGGCGTTATCCAAGGGGTCCCTGCCGATGAGCAAAGGTGCGTACCCATCACTTATGAGGTGAGCTACTATCTTGGCAGGGGTTGCATAATAAAAGGCCTCCCCCAACCCCTGGATACCATCATCAGTAGAGACCACGCACAGGGCGGTCTGGCGCCTGTCCGTTACCCGCTGAGACCAGCCGAAGGCCTTATCTTGCAACAGCCCCTGGAGGATATAGGTTTCTACGCCAGTTATCTTCATCCTGCACCTCAGTGCCAACAAATCGCTTTCCGGTGAACGGAGAATAGAAAAGAAGACAGTTGTTTGTCAAGGGGAAAGGTACCCTGATTATTGGCGTCTTTTTATGACCTCCTGAAGGTCAATATCGGATGTTATCCAGTCCGAGATACGCATAAGACTCCCGCCTTCTCCACATGTGGCGATAAAGAAGGAGTGCGATCCCTGTCTCCTGTTGGGACCATAGCTCATTTTGGGGCCTATGCCCTGGTAATCCTTAAGGGCTTCCATGGCCCTGACAAAGTTATCCGCAGTAAGATCACGGCCGCATCTCTTGAGGGCTTCCACCATGGGCTCCACGAATAAGAAGCCCGCATAGAAGAAGATCCCCCATCGGTCTTTAGGGGCAAACCTATCATGGGCTTGCCTGTATTTTTTCATGAGGGGGTGCTGGGAGTCGGGAAGTTCTCCAAAGGACGTTACCATCACATCCTTGAAAAGGCCTTTGCTGATCTTGTACATGATAGGCGTATCACTCAGGGTACTTGAGGACATCCACTGGGGTTTGAAATCCATCTTGGCTGCAGTTCCCAGTATGATGGCCCCATGCTTGGGGAGTACCCATATGAGGACACAATCGGGATTGGCGGCCTTAAGCTTCATGCAGTGCGAACTTAAGTCCGTATCCAGGGGTTCTACGGATACTGCCGCCACTAATTTCATGTCATATTTTTCAAGGGCAAGCTGTGCCCCATAAAGCCCCTCTTTACCGTAATCGTCATTCTGATAAAAGAAGGCAATTCTGTTTTTGCCCATTTTTTTTACCGCGTACTCGATCAAGATAGCGGCCTCATCACAATAGGGCGGGTAAACGGCAAAAAGATACTTAGTAGGAGGGTAAGCCCAATAGGTGGATCCGGATGCAGGACCAACCCAGGGTACCCTGTTCTTATGGAGGTACTTCTTGACGGCCATACCCGTTGCGGTCCCGACACCCGAGGCAAAGGCGAAGACCTTCTTGTCTTCCACCAGCTCCTTGGCAATGGCCTTTGTTTTGGGGGGTTGATAGGCGTCGTCCCTCAAGAAGTATTTTATCTTCCTGCCGTGGATACCTCCCTCCGCATTAATCATGTCAAAATAACACCCAGTCCCGCGGGCTACCGCACCCCACAGAGCAGCAGGCCCTGTCTGGGGCCCCCACTGGCCGATACGAATCTCTGTATCAGTGACTCCCCTTACTGCCATGACCCCAGGGACTATTGCAAGGGAGATCACCGCGGCAAAAGGCAACATCATAATAACCATCTTTTTTCCCATCTCTTGCCTCCTTTCGATTTTTGCTGGTTGTTTATGGCTTCCCTTGTCCGGTTCGAAAGGCCATTATCCTAACCCCTTTTGTACATTGCTTCAATCAGGTCACTGAAGGCCTCATTTACATACTTTCTCTTTACCTTCATGGTCGGGGTGACCTCTCCATCTTCTTCATAAAGTCTCTTGGGAAGCATGGTAAATTTCTTTACCTGCTCGACACGGGAGAGGGTTTCGTTCACCTCATCAACCTCACCCTGGATCAACTTTATAATCTCGGGACTCCGGGTCAGGTCCTTATAGGTGGAGAATTGAATCTTATTGTCCTGGGCATATTTTACCACGTTGTCCTCATCGATCATGATTAGGCTCGTTATATATCTTCTGTTATCTCCAATGACTACGGCGTCATTGATATATGAACTGGCTTTTAGCTTATTTTCGATATATTGGGGGGTTATGTTCTTACCACCTGCGGTCACGATAATATCCTTTTTGCGGTCCGTGATTTTGAGATACCCATCCTCATCTAACTCCCCCACATCACCGGAGTAAAGCCATCCGTCTTTTAAGGCCTCCTTGGTGGCCTTTGGGTCTTTGTAGTATCCCTTGAACACACCGGGAGATCTAACCAGTATCTCTCCGTCTTCTGCTATTTTCACCTCCACACCTTGGAGGGGAGGTCCCACGGTTCCACACTTGACTTTGCCAATCCTGGAGGCACAGGTTACCCCTGTACCCTCTGTCTGGCCATAACCCTCTATGAGATTGACACCGATGGACTGGAAGAAATGGAGCACATCCGGCGATATAGGGGCGGCACCTGAGTAGGCTACCCTCAACCGGTCAAACCCCAGTCTCTCTTTCAGCTTTCGAAAGACTGCGAAATAGGCAAGCTGATAGAGGACTTTAAGATAGAAGGGGACTGGCTTGAAGTTCATCGTCAGGGTGGCCCGCTTCCGTCCTATCTTAAGGGTGATGCCAAAAACGAGCCGTTTGAACCAGGTGGCATCCGACATGTTAATATAGATAGCAGAAAGATATTTTTCCCAGATACGGGGGACCGCATATCCCACGGTTGGGGATATCTCCCGCATATTATCTGTGACCGTGCCCAGGCTTTCTACGAAGTTGAGGGTATATCCATGGGTGATATGAACAAAGACTGAAAAGAGACGTTCAAACATATGACACAGGGGCAAAAAGGACATGACCTCGTCTGTGTCGTATACGGGGTCATCCTTGGTGATGGCCTGCCCCATCCAGGTGACGCTTCTGTGGGTGAGCATTGCCCCTTTTGGGGGGCCTGTAGTGCCGGAGGTGTAGACCAGTACCGAGAGATCCTCTGGTCTGACCTCAGCCATGCGTTTCTCAAACAGATTGGGGTCCTTTTCCACGATCTTACGACCCAAATCTAAGAGATCCTCGTAAGTCATGACCATGGGGTCCTCAAAATGTCTCAATCCCTCCAGGTCCCAGACAATCACCTTTTTCAGAGAGGTTACGTTGTCCCTGAAGTGGAGCCATTTGTCGAGCTGCTCCTCGTTTTCCACAAAGAAAAACTTCGATTCAGAGTTCTGAATCACATACTCAACCTGGGGCCACGCGTTAGTGGAATAGACGCCAACTGCGACACCTCCAGTGCATTGGATACCCAGGTCTATGATCACCCATTCGGGACAATTATCTCCAATAATGGAGACACAATCTCCCTTTTTGAGCCCCATGGATATGACGGCCGAGCCTACATATTTGGCCAGGATGTAGTATTCATTCCAGGAGATATCGTGCCAGAGACCGTATTCCTTTTTGCGCATGGCCACCCGGTCGCCGTATCTCTGGACAGCCTGTCTAAAAACCTGGGGTGCAGTCTCTAAGGTTATACTCAAGTTATTTCTCCTCCGCTACTCCATCACCTTATCTCCACCGCTTTTTTCTCTTCCACCGCTGATACCCTTTGGCGGACTCTTCAGACCGAACTCCCATATAGAATTCCTGGACATCCTTGTCTTTCAGCAGTTCCTCGGACTTCCCCTTCATAACGAACCGGCCATTTTCCAATATCAGGCCAACATCAGATATGGCCAGGGCCATGCGCGCATTCTGTTCCACCAGGAGAATCGTTACTCCTTCCTCGTTTATTGCCTTTATAATGCCAAATATCTCCTTAACTAGGATAGGGGAAAGCCCCAAGGATGGTTCATCGAGAAGAAGGAGCTTGGGTCGGTTCATTAGGGCCCGGCCTAGGGCCAACATCTGCTGCTCGCCGCCGGAAAGTGTACCGGCCCATTGATCTTCTCTTTCTTTCAGGATGGGGAAATATCCGTATATCTGCTGGAAGTCCTCTTTTATTCCTCTGCGGTCTCTCCTTATATAGGCACCCATCAGGAGGTTTTCCTTCACGCTCAGCTCTTCAAAGACCTCTCTTCCCTCCGGCACATACGATATACCCATTCTAACGATCTCTTCAGGATCCTTGCCATCAATCCTCTTCCCCATGAATTCTATGGTCCCCTTGTCCGGCTGATCCTCGATCAGACCCATAACTGTCTTTAACACAGTGGATTTTCCAGCGCCATTGTTTCCAAGAATGGTGGTTATGGCCCCCTGTTCCACGGTCAGGGATACCCCGCGCAGTGCGTAGATCAGGCGGTAAAAGGTCTCTATATTTTTTATCTCAAGCAGCGGACTCAATGAACTCATCCTCTCCCAAATAAGCCTTTAAGACCTCAGGGTGTTTCTGAACGCCATCGGGGATATCTTCAGTAATGGGTTTGCCGAAATTGATGGCCAAAACACGGTCAGATATATCCATGACCATCTTCATATCATGTTCGATCAACAAAATCGTAACCCCGAGCTCGTCCTGAATATCTTTGATCCAGAAAATCAAGTCCTGCTTCTCATCGGAGTTCATGCCTGCAGAGGGTTCGTCCAGAAGGAGAAGTTCAGGTTCCAGTGCCAGCGCCCGCCCCAGTTCAACCAATTTCTGGGTACCGTAGGGGAGTGCCCCCACAAACTGGTTTCTCGCAGACTGTAGATCCAGGAGGTCAATGATCTTTTCCACTCTTCCTCTGTGCTCAATCTCCTCTTTAGCCGCCTTGGAACCTCTTCTATAAAAGGTGGCTCCTCTCCATACCCCTGTCTTCATATGGATATGTCGTCCAAGCATCAGATTTTCCATAACCGTCATTCTAGAGAAGAGCTCGATGTTCTGAAACGTTCTGGCGATCCCCTTCTGGGCAACTTTGTGGGGTTTGAGCCCTGTTATATCTTCTCCCTTGAAAATGATAGCCCCGGCATCAGGTTTATAAAGGCCGCTGACACAGTTGAAAATGGTGGTCTTGCCAGCTCCATTGGGCCCAATAATGGAGAAGATGGTGCCAGGCTTCACATTGAAACTGACTCTGTCCACGGCCATAAGGCCGCCAAAACTGATCGT
>JABXJZ010000230.1 GCA_013375335.1 Desulfobacterales bacterium | reverse complement strand
CAGGCCTTGTTCCATATGTAAGTACGCGCCCCGTAAGCGCGGTGAAGAAGAAGAGGACAAAGATGATAAGGCCCAAAAGAGCAAGCCTGTTTCGTTTGAGAAGCCGCCAGAACTCCTGCAAACGAGACTCCCTCGGGACAAGAGGCGCTTCCACAGCGACATCTTTGGGCGGTTGAGATGTGGTCATGATCCTAGGTCCTTATTGATGATCTCCGAAGACTCTTGGCTATTAAAGGGCTAGTGCTGCGTTCTCCTCGTTTTACTTTCGCAAATATCTGTCTGGTTGCTCAACTTTAGCTCACTTTAGGCATTTTGGGCACTTTAGTTCACTTAATTACAGTCGTATCCTCGGATCTACCACCATATAGAGCACATCAGAGACAAACGTGCCAACCAGTACCAGCACAGCCGAGATGAAATTCACGGTTAGGATAATCGGATAGTCTCGAGCCAGGATAGCCTCCCATGCCATCCTTCCCATACCGGGCCAGGAAAAGATGGATTCAATTATCACCGATCCTCCGATGAGCCCAGGTAAAATGAGGCCAAACATGGTGACAAAGGGTAACAGCGCATTCCTGAGGGCGTGTTTGTAATGGACCTGCTCTTGAGGGAGCCCCTTGGCCCTAGCGGTACGCACGTAATCCTGACTCTCCACCTCAAGCATCTGACTCCTCACATATCTTGAAAGGATAGCAATGCCACCAGTAGCCCCAAGCACCGATGGAAGGAGGAGATGCCACACCCGGTCCATGAACCAACGGGGCAAGGGTGGCTCTCCCATTCCGAAGGTCTCCATTCCGATCACCGGCACATGGAAGCTGTTCACCACAAAGATAATCAGGATATAGGCGAAAAAGAATCCGGGTATGGATATCAATAGATATGAAAAGAAAGTAGCACTTCGATCATAGAATCCGCCTCGGAAAATGGCCGAACGAATCCCTACAGGGAAGGAAAGGGTCCAGGTCAGGATGGTGCCCACAATGAAGAGCCAGAGGCTGTTCTTGAACCTCTCCCATATCTTCTTGAGGACTGGTTGATTGTCCTTCCAGGAGGTGGTCTTTCCTGTGAAGAGGTCACGATAAAAGTAGAGGTACTGGATATGAAGGGGTCGATCCAGATGAAATTCCTTGCGAAATCGCTCCACCATCTCCGGTGTGAACTGGGGGTTCAGGGGATCCACCTGGCTGGGTTCTCCAGGGGCCAGGTGGATGATCAGAAAGGATATCACCGACACAAAGAAAAGGGTGATGATCTTTTGTATGATACTCCGGCCAATAAAAGACAGCATTGTTAATATCTTTCGTTTGTTGAGTCTCTTGAGTTCCTTGGGTTTGTTGAGCTCTGCCCAATCATATTGGACCTAGTAACACGATAAACACTAGTACCCCAATAAACATAATCATCCATCCAGTGCGAAGCTGGGGGCCTCCGGGAGTTTTATCCATTTGTTGAAGTAGAACGTAAAGTCTCCCGTTTTTGTGGGCTCGATCTTCTTGTAGACCACATTCCCCTGGGCGTCTGTTTCCTTTATAACGATTTTCTTATCCAGGACAGCCGTCCATTTGCCTACATACAGAAAGGTATAGGGCTGTTCTTTAGCAATGATTTCGTGAAGCCTGTGGCAGTAGGCTACCTGGCGCTCATGATCGTATTCCCGCCTGATCTTGATGATCAGATCATCGGCTTCGCTGTTCTTAAAGCCGACGAAATTAAGCTGGTGGGGATTGGTCTGGCTGGAGTGCCATATCTGATAAAGGTCAGGTTCAATACCCATGCCCCAGCCCAGGATCAGGGCATCAAAATCCAGTTTATTTACCCGTTCCTGGATGAACACAGCCCATTCTACGAGATCGGTACGGACGTCAATGCCGATCTGCCTCCAGGCGTCCTGGGCTATGGCAAGCGCAGCCTTTCGGAGGTCATTGCCGCTATTAGTAATCAGGGTAAACTGAAATCGTTTCCCATCTTTTTCAAGCCAGCCTTCCTTATTGCGCCTCCAGCCAGCCTCTTCGAGGAGCCTCAGTGCGTCTTCGGGATCACAGGGAACGGGCTTAATGCTATGATTGTAGTAATCGGTCTGTTTTACAAAGGGACCGGTAATCCCTTCCCCCTGACCGTAAAGGACATATTTAATGATCTTATCCACATCGATGGCCATGCTGAGGGCCATCCGGACTCTACGGTCATTGAACGGTTCACGACGCATATTGTAGCCGATGTAGGTGTAACCAAAGGAGACCCCGGAAAAACCCTGATACTTCGGATCGTGTTTTAAACGCTGGACTTGATGGGGCTGAACGCCATAACTGTCTACGGTGCCCGCATAAAACTCCATCTCCTGCGTCAGAAGATCAGGGATGATCCGATAGACGAAGCGTCTGTAATTTGGAGGTCCTTCCCAATACTTATCAAAGCTATCCAGGATGATGTACCGATCCGATTTCCACTCACGAAAGACAAAGGGACCGCATCCGATGGGGTTGCGATTGAAGCTGCTCTGCCGCATGGAGAATTTTTCCGGATCCTTCCCGAGCCTGATGGCCTCATCCCTCAAGGCCTCCTCATTGAGAAGATGCTCCGGGAGTACCCCCATACCCCATGTCCCGAGGGCAGGTGAATAGAGTCGCTTGTAAACAATACGTACGGTTAGGGGATCAACCACCTCTACCTCTTTTACCGGCTCATAGTCAGCTATTCGAGGAGAGAGATTCTTCGGATTCATGATGGCTTCATAGGTAAACTTTACGTCATTGGCATCAAATACATGCCCGTCATGAAACTTCACACTGGGGCGCAGCTCAAAGATCACAATTGGATTATGTTCTGTAGATGGGAGGATCTCTTTTGCATACTCGGCTCTTTTCTCCTGCCCGATATCTTGATTAACGCGGAGATACTTTTCCCCATCGAAAGCGCTGAAATAATCCTCTCCTAAGATGGTAGATAGGTTCTGAAAAAGATGCTGGTCTACCTGTTTTAACGTAAGCTTAATCCTGGCTGGAGCAGTTACCTTGATTTCAACATTCCTCTGTTCCTGATCTGCCTCGCTCTTTTTTTCTTTCCTTGTCACGGAAAATTCCCTTGCCGGAGTGATAGATATCTCGCTCATATTATCCAGAGAGGCCTTAGCCTCAGCACTGACCGGCAAATCCCCTGACATTACCCTCTTGAGAAATTCACCTACCTCTTGAGCTCCGGCTTTTCCCACTTGAGGGATGTAAGCATCCTCATTGACATAAAAGAAGGCCTCTTCATAAATATCCCAGGATCTGGCCAATCGTCCCCTGAAACGAAGTTCTTCATCCCTGTCAATGAGCCCCTCGAATACCTTGGAGTTGATATCGCTGCTGGCGGAATCAGCCGAAAGGATTGGATTCAGCATGCTGGCATCACCTATTGATGCCGTAATGTATTCGTTAAGACGATC
>JABXJZ010000229.1 GCA_013375335.1 Desulfobacterales bacterium | reverse complement strand
TAGTACTATTTGGGTTGAGTTAAGTCAATTGTTTTTTTACTGGAGCTTCTTGACCTCCTGGAGGACTCCGTTGTCCCTGAGGGTAATCTGTCGGAGAAGTGGGGTACCCATCGAGGGTGAGCAGAGCTTGTCCTGAGCGCAGCCGAAGGAAAGGAGAAAGCCAGCCCTTTAGAGGCTGGAAGGGGTAGGTATTCGCCACCTTTGGACCCCGAAAGGGTTACTTCGAAGGCATTGAAGCGTAGGGACAAGGGAGCCCTCTACTGAAATATAAAATTTTCAATAAAATTAAAGAGTTACAAAAATATTTCCTATGAGACTCAGGAACCGATAGATGAGATCCTTAGCCTAATCGATTGAGGCGAAGAGGGGGCTTGACAGCAGCTTTATTCGCCTTTTTCAAATCGCTTTCGTTCCTCGCTCCTGATTTCACGGCGCAGAAGTTTACCCACCTTTGATTTGGGAAGCATGTCGCGAAATTCTACATACTGGGGGACCTTGTAAGGGGCCAACTTTTCCCGACACCATCTTATGAGATCATAGGCGCTAACCCCCTTTACATCCTTTCTAAGGACTACAAATGCCTTGATCCTTTCGCCAACCTTCTCATCTGGAATACCCACAACGCAGGAAGCTATCACCGCGTGGTGTTCCTGTAGTACTGTTTCGACCTCTGAAGCGGCCACTCGATATCCTTTGTGCTTCACCGTGTCAACGGATCTATCCAAGTAAAAAAGCCATCCATCCTTATCTATAGAAACTACGTCTCCCGTACGGTACCAAAGTCTTCCATCCATTTCGAGAAAACACCTGGCGGTCTCCTCAGGCTTGTTCCAGCAAGCCCTTACCATATGCTCTGAAGAGACGAGTAATTCCCCTGGCTCATCAGAAGTAACTGGCTGCAGAGATTCGGAGTCCACAAGCTTCACCCTCTGGAGGGGAGTAATTTTGCCCGCGCTTCCCACTGGAGCATCTTCGCCCATGGGTGTTAAGGACACCCGACCACAGGTCTCGGTCGTCCCATATCCCTGATATAGGGGCTTTCCGAACTTCTTGAGCCACCTCTCGGCCACCTCGATGGGCAGGACATCACCGCCACTGAAGCAATACTCAAGGGAGCTCAAGTCATAGTAGTCCACCCTATCATGCTCCAAGATCATGCGATACATGGCAGGAACACCAAACAGAGTCAACGCCCTATGTCTTTGAACATGGTCCAATAGACCATCCAAGTTAACCCTGGGCAGTAATATGAGGGTATCACCTGAAAGCAGCGCCCCCAAGCCCATTGCCTGACCAAGGATATGGAAAAGCGGACCCCCTTGGATCACTCTGTCCTCCCCCTTAGGGATGTAGTTTACGCTCATCGACCTCTGCTCGGCCACGCTTTCCAGAAAGACAATGTTAGAATAGGGTACTCCCTTGGGGAGACCTGTAGTGCCGCCGGTGTAAAGCATCTCAAACATCTCCTCACTTTTTGTTTCCAAGGGTGGCAATGATGAGATGCGGCCGCTTCTAAGAAGCTTCTTAAGGCTGAAGATACTTTCCCCGAAGGCAAACTTTCCTTTCGGGATCTTATTAAAACCAAGGCCGATAAACCTCTTCCACCACGGTAAGAGTTCAGCCACATTCGTTATAATCGCCCTTTTCAAGCCGGTCTCAGGGAGGGCCTGAGCAACGTACCCGAAGTTGGTATCTAAGCAGAAGATTGTCTCAGCACCGCTGTCATTAGCCATGTATTGGAGGTCGATGGGCGTGTAAATGGGCGAGATAGGTATGGCCACAGCACCAATCTGCAATAAAGCAAGCCAGGCCATTACCCACTGGGGGCAATTGGGAAGATAGAGGATTGCCTTATCATCCCTTGCCACGCCGAGATTATGTAAACCGGCAGCCAAGGTCTCAGCCGCCTCTCGCAACTGGGAATAGGTGTACTTCTGGCCTAAGTAAATCAGGGCGGGCCTATCCGAGAATTCTTGGGTTACCTTCTCAAACTGTTCATAAATCGAGCCAAAGGATACTTCCACCGCTCCCCCTAAAAGCCGAAATAAGCCGCCTTCACCTCAGGGTTATCGATGAGCTCCTTCCCCGTACCGCTGAGAACGAGCGTGCCATTTTCTATAACATAGCCCCGATCAATGATTGGCAGAAGGGGCCTGGCGAACTGCTCGGTTACCAAAATGGTTACCCCTTCATCACGGATTTGTCTTATTGCTCTGACCAGGTCTCGCTGTAGCGCCGGAGATAGCCCAAGCAGTGGCTCGTCCATGAGGAGTAGCCGAGGCCTGGTCATCAAAGCCATGCCGATGGCAAGCATCTGCTGCTCTCCCCCGCTACAGAACCCCGCTTTTCTATTCCTTAACTCTTTCAAGCGAGGAAAGACAGTATAGACGAATTCAAAGCTTTTTTTTATCTCCGAATCCCTCCGTAGATATGTGGCTATCTTTGAATTTTCCTCTACGCTGCTGTCAGGGAAGATGGGGTGCCTTTCCCTACTTAAAACGATCCCTTTTTTAACCCTCTCGCTCGGTTTGGTGTTGGCTATATCCTTGCCCTCGAACTTCAGCTCACCGAGCACCGTTATTCTCTCACCGCCCCTGCGGTCTTCTTTCTTCCTCATGTCAATGATCAAGCCAGATATGGTATTCATCAAGGTGGTCTTGCCAGCGCTGTTTGAACCGAGGACACCAACTATCTCCCCTTTATGAACCTCCATGCTGAGATCATTTATGGCCAAGGCATTCTCGAAAAACACCATAAGGTTTTTCACCTCTAGCATTTTAGCCCTCAGCTTCGCTTCCAAGATAGGCTGCTTTAACTGACTCGCTCTCCATCACCTCATCAGGGGAACCCTCGGCGATCTTCCTCCCGAAGTTTAGCGCAATTACCCGATGAGCGACCCGGAACAGTTCCCTTAATCTATGTTCAACCATAATTATGTTGAGCCCCTCTCCGTTAAGCCTTTCGATGATGGGAAGGGTACTGGCAACCTCAGACATGGACATCCCGGAAAAGAGCTCGTCGAGGATGAGGAGATCTGGCCGAAGTGTCAGGCAACGTGCAAGCTCAAGACGCTTGAGATAACCATGGGGGAGACTGGAGGCCATCTTGTAGGGTACAAAGGAGTCGCGCTCAAACCCGACCTTTTCCAGCAGATCAATGGCTACATCGTCCCTGTCGCCGTATTTGCCTCCTCTCAGTTTCTTAACCCTGGGGGAATAGAGGGGGATTATGAGATTCTTGAAGGCAGGCAATCGATAAAAGGGTTTCACCATCTGGAAGGTTCGCGCGATTCCCGACTCGGCTATCTTGTAGGGCATTTTGCCCGTAATATTCTTACCCCGGTAGAATACCCTTCCGGAATCAGGCCTCACAAAGCCCGTAACCAGATTGACCAGCGTGGTCTTTCCGGAGCCGTTAGGGCCTATGATCCCGAGAAGCTCGCCCTCGC
>JABXJZ010000228.1 GCA_013375335.1 Desulfobacterales bacterium | reverse complement strand
AACAATTCCAGCAGTACTCCAAGATCTATAGAATAACCCATGGCGTTCACAGTGCCGCCCTGTGCGACGCCAAGAACATCCTGGTCTTTGCCGATGACATCGGCAGACACAATGCGATCGACAAGATCTTCGGTCAATGTCTCCTCGAGGATATACCCACAAATGACCGCATAATACTTACCAGCGGCAGGATCTCATCGGAGATATTACTCAAGGTGGCCAAGAGAAACATTCCTATAATTATCTCTAAATCTGCCCCTACCTATCTTGGGGTGAAATTGGCCGATGATTTGGGTATAACCCTCATCGGCTTTGTTCGGGGAAAAAAGATGAATGCCTACGCCAATGACTGGAGGATAGATCACTGTGACGATGTGACCAGAAAGGAGTAAGAGGTGAGTCTAAAGGTAAACATCCATCAGAATCTGCGTCATCTTACCAATGATCTTGCCAGAGTTGAAGTAAGCGGCAGAACTGTCGGTGAGTGCCTTAACGATTTGGTTAAACAATTCCCCATCCTGAGGAGATATATATTCGATAAAAACAATAGGTTACTCAATTATGTCGACATTTATGTGAATCTGGAAAGCTCCTACCCAGAGGAACTAGCCAAACCGGTTAATGACGGGGACGAGCTTGATCTAACACTTATCATCGCCGGGGGGTGAGGCTAAGTTTGTTGGAGGTACCTATGGACAGCAAGAGATTCTCCTACGTCCGCAAAAAACTGAACAAGACGCAGAAACAAATGGCAGAGCTGTTGGGTACTTCCCTGAAGGCCGTCCATAGCTATGAGCAGGGATGGCGAAAAGTGCCAGTCCATGTAGAGCGGCAGGTCCTTTTTCTGGTCTCCATGAAGCAAGGCACAGGTAAATCGCACAAGTCATGCTGGGCTATAAAAAAGTGTCCTGGCGAACGTAAAGAAAGGTGCCCGGCCTGGGAATTTCGCGTTGGTCATTTGTGCTGGTTTATCAATGGCACCGTCTGTGAGGGAGTCGTACAAAGGGATTGGAATGAAAAGATGAGGATATGCCGCTCGTGTGAGGTTTTGTCCTCTTTGCTGTAGCCTCAACAGTAGCGTCGGAGACTATTAACGGAGCCTTCTGCGAAGCCCGGATGGGAAAGCGAGGTACTTTGGGGTTAGCCTTTCACTAAGGTAAGGACCCGTCAATAAAATCTTACAATTTTGCATAGGAGGGGAAGCCATGATCAAAGCGAAAGACCTGATGACCAGGGATGTGAAATACATTCAGGAGGACGCGACTATTAAGGAAACGATCATCGGGATGAAGAAAGAAGGTACCTCTAGTTTCATCGTTGACAGGAAGGATCATGACGATGCCTATGGCATCATCACCCGGAAGGACATTGTCGCCAAGGTGGTCGAAACCGGGAGAGACCTGGAATATACCAAGGTGAAAGAGATCATGACCAAGCCTCTCCTGATGGTCTCACCGGGGTTGGACATAAAGAACGTGGTCCGTCTTATGAAGATGGCGAATATTAGAAGGGCCCCCGTCTTCGACGGCAAGCAGATAGTCGGAATCATCAGCAACACGGATATTATAGAGGCATTAATAAAATAGCTGCTCAGTATAAATATCCAGCTTTTGATCCAACCGTAAATAATACGTGAGGAGAGGTAGACGATGCTCAGCAAAGAGAAAATCGCCTCGATAGAAATGTTCAAAGGATTTGGTCAGGAGGAGTTAGAGGAGGTAGCAGAGCTATGCGAGGAGGTCACTTTTAACGATGGTGACAGGATCCTCACCGAGGGGCAAAACGCGGATCACTTCTTTATCTTGGAGGACGGAAGCGTGGATCTTAGGTTTGAGCTGCCCTACCGCAAGACCTCAAAGGAGATGACGGTGACCACCATAGGGCCAGGAGAATGTTTCGGCTGGTCTGCCTTAGTCCGGCCCCACAAAACTACTCTGTCCTGTTACAGCACTGGGAAGTCCAGAGCTATCAGGATGGGACGAGCTGAGCTGTTGAATTTGTGTGAAAGAAATAACCACATCGGGTTCGTCCTCATGCAGAAGGTCGCAACGGTGATAGGCGACAGACTCACCAAGCAGCAAGCGGTGTTTATCAAAGAGGTCGGCGACAGCCTTCAGTTTAAGTGGTAGTACACCTCTCTCCAAATAACCAGACCCATCGATGGAGTGATCGCAGGAAGGTTAGAGGGATGGAAGACATCTATTCAGAGATCGTAAGGGTGTTAAAGTCGGGGACTCCAGCAGCTCTGGCTACCGTCATCCAGGTGACGGGGTCCTCTCCAAGAGGGGAGGGCGCAAAGTTCCTTGTCCCAAAGGACGGTCCTACCACCGGATCTGTCGGGGGAGGATGCCTTGAGGCAGAAGTATGGCAGGGAGCAATGGATTCAATAAACCATTCGAGAAGCTTTTTAATGAGATTTAAGCTTGACTACGAGAATATGGAAGGGCTGATCTGCGGAGGGAAAGTCACGGTTTTTGTAGAGCCGCTTCAGAGTGGACAGGGTAGCCAGCTTGATATTTATCAGAGGATAAAAGAGATGAGGGAGCAAGGGGAGAGCGGGATCCTTGCCTCGGTTGTCTCCAGGGGAGGCGATGCAGTATCACCTCGCGGCTCTAAGGTCCTCTTTGGAATAGGGGGAGAGAAATGGGGGCTCTTGTCAGAGGGAGAGGCCTTTGAAGGCCAGATAAGGCGGTGGTGTGGCGAGAATTCCCTCAAAGCCTTGAGGCTCCATTCCTTTGAGACCAATGGTCAGTCTATTGAGATCCTGCTGGAGCCGATCAAAGCCGGTCCAACGCTATATATCTTTGGTGCTGGACATATTGGCCAAGCCCTTTCGCCCCTTGGAAAGATGGCAGATTTTAGGGTCGTCGTCATTGATGACAGGCCCACGTTCGCTGATCCAGAACGCTTTCCAGAGGCAGATGAGGTCCTCGTTGAGTCCTTTGAAGGGGCATTCGATAAACTACAGATCAATCCTCAGTCCTATGTGGTGATAGTGACGCGAGGACACCTCCACGATGGGGAGGTCCTTGAACAGGCCGTGCAGACCACCGCGGGATATATCGGCATGATCGGAAGCAAAAGGAAAATCGCTCTCCTTTTCAAGGCTCTAATAGAAAAAGGTATAAAAAAGGAGCTTCTCGATCGGGTCTACGCGCCCATTGGGCTTGGTATCCATTCGGAAACCCCCGCGGAGATCGCTATCAGTATCATGGCCCAGGTCATAAAGGTGAGGGCAGAGCATGCAAATGAGCAGCATCCCTTAAAGGACTTTTAACCTTCTCAATTTTAGTATTAAAAAGACCTCTTGGCCCACCTTTATGCCCATATCTTCAAATATATCCTTGGGTAATTCAGTCATTAGGCTATTTTCACCAACCCTGACCATCAGTTTTATCAAGGAGGAGAAAGGCTTAATCTCTGTAACAATTCCCCTAAAGCGGTTTACCTCCG
>JABXJZ010000227.1 GCA_013375335.1 Desulfobacterales bacterium | reverse complement strand
CTCTCGTCGTTGGGGTCATATTTGGCCTGCTCGACAGCGTCGTCGGATACTACTACACGATGGCGCTCTCGAGGGTGATCGTGTTCATAACGATGCTGTTGGTCTTGTTGTTTAGACCTCGTGGAATATTTGGGAGGGGGTTATGATAATGGAGATAACATTTGGAAAGTGGGACGCCAAGCAGCTTGTTTTGGCCGCAGTAGCAATCGTGATCCCGTTCATCATCCCTTTAACGGGAAACAGGTTCATCATGGCGACCTCGTACACGATCCTCATATTCATAACCCTAGCTGAGGCGTACAACATACTGGGGGGTTACGGGGGCTATGTCAACTTCGGCTACTCCGCCTTCTACGGGTTAGGAGGGTACATCACTGCCATCCTATCCCATCATTGGCGCGTACCTCCCCTTTTGATGGTTCCAATAGCGGGGCTGGCAGTGGGTGTGATAAGCGCGATCCTCGGGGTTCCCCTGCTGAGATTGAAGGGAGTATACTTCGCCATAGGCATGATCACCGTGAACTTCATATTCCTATGCCTTGTGCTGCTCTTCCCAAAGATCACCATGGCAGGGAAAGGCATCGTGCTCCCTCCACCCCCACCACTTCAGGTTTTCTGTTATCTGGCCGCTGCCGTAGCGGTATTGACCACACTCTCCGCATATAAGATTGCGAACTCCAGCATCGGTCTTGCTCTGCGAAGCGTTCGTGAAGACGAGGAGGTCGCAGAAGTCATGGGTGTAAACCTGACTAAGTATAAAGTTCTGGGTTTTGTAGCGAGCACCATACCAGCCGCAGTCGTTGGGGGAATAACCGCCGCCTATCTGACATACATCGATCCATCTACCATGTTCGACATAGGGTTCAGCGTGAAGGTGATACTGATGGCTCGGTTAGGGGGTCTTGGGACAATAACCGGGCCCTTGCTCGGCGCTTTGGTGGTACAGGCGCTATCCTACGCATTGAGGTACACTCTAGGAGGAGTGCTACACAAAATCGTTTGGGGCGCACTCTTATCAGCAACGATAATACTCCTACCGGGTGGGGTAATAAAATACATAAAGGGTGTGCTGGTGAAACGAACCACTGTGTGACAGACTGAGGACGCTAAAATTACGTCGCCTAGGAGTTATAATCCCAAATATGCTGTTTTCACGTGTTCATTATCCATAAGTTCCTTACTCTCGCCCTCAATGGTGATCTTGCCCGTTTCGATTACGTATCCTCTATCGGCGAGCTCCAACGCGTGATAAACATTCTGTTCGACGATTAGGATGGAAACGCCTTCTTTTCTTATCCTTTCTATCATCTCGAATGTCTTTAACACGAGCATGGGCGCCAGTCCTAGGGAGGGCTCATCAAGCATCAACAGCTTGGGCATGGACATAAGCCCCCTCCCAATGGCCAACATCTGTTGCTCGCCACCGCTCAGAGTACCCGCCATCTGAGTCTTCCTCTCCTCCAACCTGGGGAAGAGCTCGAAAACCCACTCAATCGTTCGATTCCTATTGCGCCACGCTTCAGGTACGCTGGCTCCCATCTCGAGGTTCTCCATCGCGGTCATCGATGGAAACAGCTGCCTTCCTTCAGGTGTTTGGGCTATCCCCAATTCGACGATGCGATGGGGGGGCAGTTCATCGATTCTTTGACCTAGAAATTCTATCGAACCGGTTCTTGGACGAAGTATCCCCGATATCGTGTTGAGCGTAGTCGTTTTGCCCGCACAGTTAGATCCTATGATCGCTACCGTCTCTTTCTCATTTACCTCGAATGATAGATCCCAGAGCGCCTGGAGGTCGCCGTAGAAAACGTTGATTCCGTCCACCTTCAACATGATCATCACCTTCTAGAACAGGTACTTCTCCCCGAGGTATGCTTTGACTACGTCCTCGTTCTTGACGATCTCGCTGGGCGTCCCCTCGGCTATCTTCTCTCCGTGATGGAGCACCATTATCCTTTCGGCCGTGCCCATTACCGCCTTCATGACGTGTTCGACCCAGAACACTGTGACCCCTAGGTCGTTCCGGATCCTCCTGATCAAGCCCATGGCCTCAGTGGTCTCCGTCGGGTTGAGGCCTGCGAGGACCTCATCCAACAGCACGACCTCCGGTTTGGTAGCCAGTGCCCTAGCAATCTCTACAAACCGCCTCTCATGCAATGTGAGGTCTCTTGCCATCTTATCCTTCTTCTCTGATATCCCGACGAATTCGAGATGATCCAGAGCGCTCCTACGGGCGTCGCTCAGGCTCGTTCTAGTACCGCAACCGAAACGGGCTGCAACTATCACGTTCTCGAGGGCCGTCATCTCTAAGAACGGGCGGACGAGCTGAAACGTCCTGCCGATTCCCCGCCTGCAGATCTCATCGGGTTTGAGATCGGTGATCTCCTCCCCATTGAACTTAATTGTGCCGGATGTAGGGCGGTAAATTCCACTGATGCAGTTAAACAGGGTCGATTTTCCGGCGCCGTTGGGTCCTATGAGGCCAACGAGCTCCTTCTCCCCTACTTTAAATTCAACATCCTTGACTGCAGCTAGCCCACCAAAGTACTTCGTTACCTTAATCCCTTCAAGCAAAGTTATCATTTTATATTTATTATTCATTTAATAAATATTCGTACAGTCGGACTAAATAATTCGCGCTCACGAGCATGCTTCACACACCGATTAGTATTATGTTTATATTTTTCTATCTTTTTCGAATTTGAAGGTTTTTTGCTCTCGCCAACAAGCAACTGCAGCATTATGAGTACGCGCGTGCCACCCCATGCGCGTGCGCAGCTCCAATCTTTACGCGCGCACGATCGGCAGAAGCTGCCAACTCAGAAAACTGAAAGAGCCCCAATCGTCCTAATAGGTGAGTCCGTGCCCAAAGGGGAAGAGCGGATCCTTCGAATCATAGGGCACATCCTCCTTCTGCCTCCTGACCGCGTCCATGGAAGAAGGCAATTCAAAAGGCAACTTCCCCGAGGGCGCGAAACGTCCAAAGATCACGTCGAGCACCGCGGCATCGCAGGCTCCGAAATCGGCCAGTAAACCGGCGCTCTTGTCAGCGATCTCGGGAATCACGGCCGGGCGCTCCAGGTAGATGTCCACGATGGTCGGAACCTTGCCCAACACGTCCAAGATAGCTGCCCTTTCTTCGTCCTTGAAGTCCAGGTCTCCCGAGTTGAAGTGGCGCTCGAGGAATCCTTCTCGGGGTTCAAAGGGGGCGCTGAGGCGAAGGATCGCCACGTCGGCGTCCTCAACGCTCTCCACGACCTGCCCGTATCCCCCTGATACACCCGGATCCAGGTTCTCGATGTAGATCTTGGGCCTGCCCTGTAGGGGCAGGAACCTGCCATCGGGCGTTTCGGAGTTCTTCAGCAGCACGATGGATCTCCGCTGAGCGATCTCCCCGGCCCTCCGGAACGCCTCGTTGCCGACGACCCTCTCCGCCGCCTCCGGATCCACGTACGGGTCGTCG
>JABXJZ010000033.1 GCA_013375335.1 Desulfobacterales bacterium | reverse complement strand
ATATATTCTGCAGGCCATCACCGGTAAGCCACTGAATGCACTGCTGGCAGGTCTCGGAATTGGTGGCCTCGCTGTAGCCCTGGCGGCACAGGATACCTTGAAGAACTTTTTTGGCAGTGTAATGATCATGCTGGACAAACCCTTCGTTGTTGGCGATCGGGTTGTCCTTGACGGCATCGATGGACCTGTGGAAGATATAGGGTTTCGATCGACAAGGATACGTACCTTAACAGGTCACCTGGTGGCCATTCCCAATGAGAAGATGGCGACAATCAACATCGAGAACATCGGTCGGCGTCCATCTATTCGCCGTCTTACAAATATTAGCATCACCTACGACACCCCACCTGAGAAGGTGGAACGGGCTTTAACCATTATCAGGGAAATCCTTGAGAATCACGAGGGCATGGATCCAGACTTCCCTCCTCGGGTCTACTTCAATGAGTTTAACGATGCGTCTTTGAATATGCTCATGATTTACTGGTATTTTCCTCCCAATTACTGGGATTTTCTGGCTTTTAATGAGCGGGTGAACTTGCAGATCATGCGGGCCTTTGAAGCGGAGGGCATCCAATTTGCCTTCCCGACCACAACAGCCTATTTGGCTCAGGATGACCGTCGACCGCTTAGTATCACTATTTCAAGCGATCCTTCGCACACAGAATCAGATGTAAAAAAATGATTTTTCCATGTTATCTGCTTCTGGTAGCCTATTTATTGTTTCCGAGCAGGAGGTGATTGAGTATGGTGAACCCATTTGGAAAGCGCTCTCACAAGGCCGGCCTTCCCCCGGGGACTCTTTTCCACGTTGGGGAGAAGAAGGCTGAGAAGGCAAGGATTACCATCATCGACTACGATAAGGCGCAGTTACAAGAAAAGGAAGTAGAGATGGATGAGGAATGTTCCTCCTTTAAAGATAAACCTACCGTCACCTGGATAAACATAGATGGTATCCACCAGGTCGATATTATTGAAAAAATCGGAAAGCAGTTCAACATCCATCCTCTCACCCTGGAGGACATTGTGAATACCGAACAACGTCCAAAGATGGAGGACTACCACGATTATATCTTTGTGTTGGTAAAGATGCTCTCCTATGATGACGAGGATAATGGGATAAGGCCTGAGCAGGTCAGTCTGATTCTTGGCTCAAACTTCGTTATCTCGTTTCAAGAGAAACAAGGCGATGTTTTTGATCCCATACGAGAAAGAATCAGAAGAGCAAAGGGCCGTATTAGAAAGATGAAGGCTGATTATCTGGCTTACACCTTGGTAGATACTATTGTTGATCACTATTTCACGGTCTTGGAAAAGCTTGGGGGAACGATAGAAGGTATGGAGGAGGAGCTCGTCACCAATCCAACACCGGATACCTTGCAGGCCATCCATACCCTAAAGAGCGAGTTGATATTTTTGCGTAAGTCAGTTTGGCCACTGAGAGAGGTAGCCAGCGGCCTCGAAAGGGAAGAATCCCCACTGATTCATAAATCAACACGCGTATTTCTCAGGGATGTTTACGATCACACCATTCAGGTCATTGATACCATAGAGACATTCAGGGATTTGGTCTCCGGCATGCTTGATGTTTATCTTTCAAGCGTAAGCAATAAGATGAACGAGGTGATGAAGGTATTAACGATCGTTGCTACCATATTTATTCCCCTCACCTTCGTGGCGGGAATTTATGGAATGAATTTCAAGTATATGCCGGAACTTGAATGGCAGTGGGGGTATTTTGGAGCTTTGATCGTAATGGTCGTCATCGTGTTCCTAATGGTGTTTTATTTCAAGAGAAAGAGGTGGCTGTAAAAAACCCTAAGTTATCGCTAGCTAAACGGTGAACAGCCTAGTTGCTATTTTCTTAGCCCTCACTGTATTGCTTTGGCCTGCCTGGGCCGCGGCAAAAGGGGTGGAACTCCTTGGAGCCGGAGCAACCTTCCCATACCCTCTTTATTCGAAGATGTTCTATTATTACTGGAGGGAGACTGGCATAAAGGTGAACTACCAGCCAATCGGCTCCGGAGGCGGAATCAGGCAACTTGTTAACAGGACCGTTGACTTTGGTGGTTCCGACGCCTTTATGAGCAATGAAGCGCTCGCTAAAGCTCCGGCAAAGATCCTTCACATACGTACCTGTCTTGGTTCAGTGGAAGAATCTCTGAAGAAAGCTGCTCTGTGGAATGAGGTCAAAGACCACTTAAGCAGGAAGGGTACATTCCTTTCAGGGGGACAGCAGCAAAGGCTGTGCATCGCCCGTGCTCTTGCGATGAACCCCGATATTCTCCTCCTCGATGAGCCTACCTCCGCCCTCGACCCTAAGGCAACGGCCCGTGTCGAGCAACTCATGGTAGAGCTCAAGAAAACAGTCACCCTCGTCTTGGTTACCCATAATATCGCTCAGGCGGGCAGGGTTTCCGACTTTACCGCCTTTCTCTACTTGGGAGAGCTGGTGGAGTTCGGCCCGACAGCACAGTTACATACTGCGCCAAAGGATAAAAGGACGGAGGAGTTCTTGACGGGGAAATTTGGAGAGGGGGAAGTCAATGCTCAAAGGAAGACTTGATGAGCTCAAGGAAAAACTAATGCAGAGTGGCTCGTTGGTGGAGGCTATGGTAGAAAAGAGCATAAGAGGACTCGTGCAGGGAGAAAAGGCAGTGCTCTTGGAGGTGATTGAGAAGGATGAGCCAAAGGAGAATGAGTTAGAGGTTGAGATAGAGGAGGTCTGTAGTTCCCTAACTGCTCGCTATCAACCCCAGGCAAAGGATCTGAGGACTATCATGATGGTTTCAAAAATAAACAACGACCTTGAGCGGATGGGTGATGAGGCGGTAAACATAGCAGAAGCTGGCTTGTTCTTAATAGATAGACCAGAAGTCAAGCCGTTGATTGATATCCCGAGGATGGCAGAAGAGGCTGAAGGGATGATGAAGGACAGCCTTAATTCCTTTATCAACGAGGATACCCGCCTCGCCAAAAGCGTGTGCGAACGTGACGACATCGTCGATGGGCTCAGGGACCAGATCCTAAGGGAGCTCATCACCTTCATGGCTTCAGATCCCACTACAATTGAACGGTCTATCCACCTTATTAGGATATCTCGGAGCTTGGAACGGATTGCCGATCTTTCAACAAATATCAGCGAGGATATCGTATACATGGTGGATGCCAGGACAATAAAACACCGCAAATTTGAGGAGATGAAATCTGCGCTGTGAAAACACCGCATCCCAATAGCGCGATACATATTATCTGTCTAAAATAATACTGATAAGTCCAAAACTGTACCGTAGAATAACTTACTGAAATCGTCTATATTATTAAACTAAGAGCTCTTCACTGAGTCTAAATTTAGACAGTCCTTCGGCTTAAATAGTGAGGCTGGTGGTCCCAAATCGGTTGGAATGATTTCAAGCTACCTTAGGTCAAAGCCTTGAGTGACTTCCGTATTGGGATTTCTCGGCTCTGACCTTCCTCTACTGAAGTGAAGGCTACCACTGTCTGGCACCGGGATTGCTTTATGCAACCATAAGGACCTACCCCGGTGGAACCAGCAAGAAATCCCTCTCAAATCTCACGGAGCTGATCAGAAGTATCCGGTATGCTACGGTTAGACCGTGGCGGGCGCAAGTCCTGTGTGGATGATTCCAAAGATTCTTTATTCAAAAAATGAGAATCACATAAAGGAGAAGGATATTCATGGAGGAGGCTTTGGTTGTTACCCTGGATAACGAGACAGTAAGGTTCACGCCAGATGGCAGGGTTTCAGTTATTGACGCCATTCGGGCAGTGAGCAACTCAAATCGTCCGTGGGAGATATGGGAGAGATTGAAAACACAACAGCCCGAAATCCTCATACATTGTGAGGATTACTCTTTCTTGACAGGAGTTTCCGCTCCGGTGGTGGACAGTGAAGGGTTGGAAAAGATCCTGGTAGTAATGCAAGACTACTTGTTAGATCCAAATCTCCCATAATTATGAAACAACAGGAATCATGCCAGGCATTTCGGCTATAGATGAGCAGCCTTCGGTGCTCGAGCTGTTTGGTGATGCCCTGAGGGGTAGAGTGCCTGCGTTACCAACTTTGTTGTAGTTTGGCTTCAGCCTGGGGAGGGCCTATGGAAAGGAGGTGCTTTGTGTGGAAGTGAGTATCTCGGGAAATGTCCTCACACTGAAAGGTGAGAAGAAAAAAGAGGAGGAGCGTGAGCGAGAGGATTGATGATGAAAGCTAAAACCATTGTCGTGTTAGTTTTGGTCGCCCTATTCGTCATAATACTTATTGAAAATACACAGGTTGTATCCTTACGATTGTTTTTCTGGAAAATAAGCATGTCTCAGATCATACTGATACCATTAACTATCCTGATTGGCTTTGTCATTGGGTATATCGTTGCCAAAGTGACTGCCCGTGCCCCCCGGAGTGAAAAAGCATCAATGAACTCAACGCAGCATGAAATGGAGGGACAAGGAGTGACACGGTCCATCATAGAAGAAAGGAAGGCATGAAGCTAAAGAGAACATCCCTGTTGGTGATGAGTACGGTCTTGATTGTCCTGGGGCTGCTGGTCGATGGACATGCGCCCTGTCGGGTAGCTGCTCAGCCTCAAACTCCGCCTGCCGGGGCCCGAGTGGAAAGGATTGCAGTAATGCCATTCCTTAAGGGCAGGCCTGGGCCTCATGGAGGAGAGATTTTGAACTGCCCTATATGCGAGCTTTACTTCAGTAAAGAACGCATATCAAGTGATGCTGATCAGATCTTGACCCGTTATGTCCAGGATGTGCTTGAGAATCGATACGGGGCAAGGGTTGTCCCCCTCGAAGAGACGATGGAGGTCTATGAGCGGATTCCCAAAGATGAGGCCGAGGATACGCCTCGCACGCTGGCAAGAAGGTTGGGCGAGGCCTCAGGGACGAACCTCATAGTCACGGGCAGTGTTTTGAGGTTCAGAGACAGGGTGCCTGGCGCTGCGGAAGGAGACAGCGGGGCATCAGTGGCCTTTGACGTCTATCTGATTGATGTAGCCAGTGGAAGGATGCTATGGAAGGCAAAGTTTGACGAAACACAACGCCCCCTCTCCGAGGACATCTCAGGTGCCAGGGCATTCTTGAAACGAGGGGCCAAGTGGCTTTCTGCTAAAGAGCTGGCTCGCTATGGGGTCAAGGAAATCTTCAAAAAATTTCCCCTTTGAGCAAGCTACCTCGCTTGATTCAACGACCATGGTGACCATCCTTTTTCGGTGGTTCTTTGAGTTTAGAGAAGGAAATTAGCGCGCCAAGAAATTGCTGCTAGCTTGTATAATCAGGAGGAAGGTCATAGGCCGATTCACTATAGACAATTATCAGACCACCATACTTTATCTGTGGTGACAACAAAATCGATGCGCAGCTGCGTAGTTTCCAGAAAAAGAAGCTCCATCAAGCGGTGGTTCTCGACAACCAAGGGGGGGTTATCGGTCTGGCTACTTTGGAGGATATCTTAGAGGAATTGGTGGGGAGCATACAGGATGAACATGACTTCGACCTTGATCTCTCTGATTGAGTACTGATAGGCTCAAGTCTTCAGCATAAGAGGAGGAGGTGGGAACATGCGAACTTCATGGCGTATCTTTAGGCTCTTTGGTATCGAGATCAGAATTGACTCGAGCTGGATCTTTATCTTCGCCCTGATCACCTGGGCATTGGCTGGATATTACTTCCCCAGCCACTATCCTGCGTGGCCCCGCTGGCGGTACTGGGAAGTAGGTCTGGCAGCCAGCGTGCTGTTGTTTGTCTCAGTTCTGGCCCATGAGCTGGCCCACTCCCTGGTAGCACGCAGAAAGGGCGGAGAGGTGCGCAGCATTACCCTCTTTCTCTTCGGAGGCGTGGCCGAGATCGTGAAGGAACCCGAGACCCCGGCCAGGGAATTTTCCATCGCCCTGGTGGGACCTATCTCCAGCCTGATCATTGCCGGTATCTTCTCTGCCCTCTGGCTTGGGGTAAGGGGGATCAATGAGCCCATCGCAGCCCTGGCCAGATATTTATCGATAATCAACCTCTTTCTCGCCGCCTTTAACATGGTTCCCGGTTTCCCCTTGGACGGGGGCAGGGTGCTGCGAGCTATCGCCTGGAAGGTAACCGGGAACCTCAAACGGGCCACCCGCATAGCCTCTACTACAGGTCAGGCCATTGCCTTTCTCCTCATCGCCTTAGGTGTCTGGCAGATCCTGACGGGATTTTTCTTTAATGGCCTCTGGATCGCCCTCATCGGCTGGTTTATTCACAGTGCGGCCACTCGTGGATACCGGGAGGTTCTCGTGAAGGAGATGCTCAGAGATGTCCGGGTAAGAGACCTGATGGACACCACATTTGAGAAGGTGGAAGGATCCATCTCGGTGCAAGATCTAGTTGAGGATTACATACTCAAAAAGAGGGAGAGGTCTTTTCTGGTGACCGAGGCAGGCAAGCTAGCGGGGATCGTCTGCCTTGAGGACGTCAAGGCCATCCCCTCCGAAAAGAGGGGGGACACCCTGGTAAGGGAGATTATGACCCCCCGAGATAGACTGGAGGCTATCTCTCCTGAAGAGGATGGGAGCCAGGTACTCGCCAGACTGGCAAGCGGCAAGATCAATCAGGTTCCCGTCATTGAGAGAGGGCAGATCGAGGGAGTGGTTTGCCGTGCCAATATCCTGGAGTTTCTGCACCTGCGATCTGAACTGGGCGTATAGAGGCTAACCCTGGAAATAAGGACAGATACATATTCCCCCTGCTAGGTCGGGGAGAGCGGAAGACCTTTCTCCTGGCTATACAGGCAAACCTGAGACTTGCAGAGAGCTTAGCGGTAGCTGTATTGACAGCCAGACCGTTTAAAAAGGCCATCTGTGGCTAATGAAAAGAAAGGGAGGATAAGCTATGTGGCATGTTGAGCTGACAGGGGTGATAGCCCCTATCATTTCCATCGTATTCGGCATCTTAATTCTCATATTCCCGAGAATCCTGAACTATCTGGTCGCATTATATTTTATAATCGTTGGCATAATGGGACTGGTTATCTACCTGATATAAGGAACACCGACACTGCTTACTACTCATAGATTCAAATTCGAGTTGAAATTGGCGTACCATGAAAACAGCTTTAATAGTGGCTCTAAGTTTAGGCGTGTTGTTGACTGAAGCATTCCATGTTGAAGCTAGTGGGCAACAAGATCAGGCAGCATGGAAGATGCGCATTGAACTTTCTTATGTGACAACATCTGGCAATACAGACACCCAGACCTTGTCCAGTAAGTTGCGGGCTGGGAAAGAGGGGGAAGTTTATAGACACATTCTTAAAGGCAACTTCTTACGTGCAGAAGACAGAGGTGAGGAGACGGCGAACAAGTGGCTCTTGGAAGGAAGGTCGGAGAGAGTATTGAAAGAAGAATTATTTGCCTTTTTAACTGCAAGTTACTTGCAGGATAAATTCTCTGGCTATGACTACAGAATGAGCGCAGGCCCTGGTTTGGGTTATGATTTTATCAAAACAAAAGAACATGAACTAAAGGGCCTGATTTCTGTGCTTCATTCCCGTGACAAATTTTCAGAAGCTGATAACGGCTCAGACTCCTATATTTCAGGAAAAGCTGCAATATACTACCTATGGAACATTTTAGAGAATTTGAGATTCAAAGAGAACGCGGACTGTCTCGTATCATTCGAGGATATAGATACCTATTTTATAAACTCGGAAACTGCCCTCGAGGTAAGAGTCAATGGAACTATATCACTCGGTCTAACTTATTCAATTGCTTATCAAAATAAACCGCCATTTCCGGAAATTGAACGCACAGACACAATATTTTTGACGTCATTAATTATCGACTTCTAAGGTATTAGAGTATTAGCGTACTGAGACGAAAAGCCTGCCCACCTCTGCCCGCCCATATTACTTGTCTTCTCCTGTTTACATTGTCCTGATGATATGGTTAGATTCACATGTCCGCTAAGTCCTTCGATTCAAAAATTCGGTAACGAATTTATTGAGACTTAGTGCTGCCCTCGGCCATGAGCCCTCGACGTGAGCTCGGCCGAACGCTCGGGCCGAATGGAGTGAGCAAGAGCGACCCCATAACTTCGGAGAATACCTGAGCATAATTGCGAATCGAGGCACTAAGCTTCTGAGAAGGGCGCGATTCCAGGCTGTGTCAGCTTTCACTGGAACTGGCTTTACCACTAGGGAAGCGGAGACGGTCATCAATCATCCGCGGAGGAGAAAGATCGTGACCTACCTGATGATTCTGGGAAATGCCGGCATCGTCACGGTTATTGCCACCTTCGTTGTTTCCCTCAGACCCTCGGGTCTCTTTCGGCCATCGCTCAATTTGGCTATTGTGGCAGCTTCGCTATTTATCCTTTGCCGAATCACCGTGCATCGAGAGTTCGCACGGAAGCTGACCAATAAGATCCGCGAGGCCTTGAAAAAGACACTTCATTTTGAAAAGGTCCACATTGAGGAGATCTTGCAGCCAAACAGGTGAAAGCGTAAACGCTGTTCTAAAGGCTCAAAGCAAGATGCAGGTATGGGATCGGCTGATCTGCTACGGAAAACTGGAAAACCTGAAGGAACTTGCTTAGAGCAAGGACAAAAGAAAGGAGGCATAAATGGCTAAAACAATTATTTTTTTTATTCTCATTGCCCTTGTTATTGTTTTTGTGATTCAAAATACTCAGATCGTCGAATTCCGGTTTCTCGCCTGGAAGGTATCTATGTCGAGGGCCTTACTCCTGTTGGGCACTTTTCTCATGGGAATTGCTGTGGGTTGGCTGTCGAGAAGACTGAGGAAAAAAGGGGCGTAAGATCTTACAGTCACTTAATAATTAATTTTTTGAGGAGGTGTAGGGATGAGTAATGAGAAGAAAATCGTCAAGGGAGGTTTTAGGGCAACTCTCGCCTTGATCGTCTCGATCATAGCTCTCGTTATGGCCATTATCGCTTACAATCGAACAGGTGGTGAGGCAAATCTCAGGGCCCAGATCAGCGAGCTCCAGGCAAAGATGAAAACGCTGAGAGCGGAGACCTCTGAGAAGGTAGATAAGGTGCGCCAGGAGACAAGCAAAGCACTCAAGAAAGTGGGAATAGAAATCAAGAAAGAGGAAGGCGAAAAAGAGCAGATCAAGAAAGAGGAGAGCGGGGAGTAGCCGGACGATCCTGCGCAAGAATCGGATTTGAATTCGACTTCCCATTGCCGTAACAGCGGTGAGGAGAATCCTATGAAGGAGATCTTACAGAGCTGGGGAGCGCTAGCTCAAGCTTTCGGCCTCTTGGGGGGAGCGGTAATCATAGGTCTCTTGGGGCATTATATCATCTTTAAGACAGCTGAAGGCATTACGAGTCGTACCAAGAGCGTCCTCGATACATCCTTAGTCAAACATTCACGCGGGCCTTTCAGGTTGATCATTCCCCTCTTCGTGGTTCGCTTTGTGTTACCGTTGCTTGAGATGCCGCCAGCTTTGCTTGATTTTATGAAGCATTTTCTCAGCTTATGTTTTATCGGATCCTTTGCCTGGTTGATCATTCGAATGACCTTTGTGCTGGATGACTTCATTCTTACGCGATTTAGAATCGATACGAGGGACAATCTTCAAGCGCGGAAAATCCAAACCCAGCTCCAGATCTTCAAGAGAATAGTGCTTGTTGTCGCGAGCGTTTTAGCGCTGGCAACCATGCTCATGACATTTGAAAAGGTTCGTCAGCTTGGCACTACCATTTTGGCCTCGGCGGGGATTATCGGCATTATCGTAGGACTGGCTGCTCAGCGCGCGATTGCCACGCTGTTGGCTGGCCTTCAGATCGCCATCACTCAGCCCATTCGTATTGACGATGTCGTCATCGTGGAAAATGAATGGGGACGAATCGAAGAAATAACCTTTACCTATGTGGTTGTCCGGATTTGGGACTTGAGGCGTCTGGTTTTGCCGATAACGTACTTTATCGAAAAGCCGTTCCAGAATTGGACACGGGTAACCGCCGATTTATTGGGAGTCATTTACATATTCGTGGACTATACGGTGCCCGTCCAAGCCATAAGAGAGGAACTACACCGTATCCTGAAAAGTACAGACCTTTGGGATGGCAAGGTC
>JABXJZ010000226.1 GCA_013375335.1 Desulfobacterales bacterium | reverse complement strand
CCCACATCCAGAAGACAGCCCCGGGCCCTCCTGAGGCAATAGCCGTAGCCACGCCGGCGATGTTTCCCGTGCCGATAGTAGCTGAGAGGGCTGTGCACAGTGCCTGGAAGTGTGTGACTTCCCCCTCATCTTCTTTCTTGTCGTACTTGCCTGAGATCAGTGCCCATGCATGTTTAAATCCTCTGACCTGGATGAGCCCCATTCTTATGGTAAGATAAAGCCCTGTTCCCACCAAAAACACTATCATAATGGGGCCCCATGCAAAGTCACCTACCTGTTTTACAATTAGAGTTATATCCATGGTCACTATCCTCATGTCACAGTTTCATGAAGTATGAGTTTAACGTATACAGACATATCCTCTTCCCCCACAAGAGTTTTCGTTTACCAACTTACTATGGTAGTTTGCAAGGGGAAATAAAAGGAGGTCGTCCTCAACCTGGAAAATGACTGTGACTAACCAATGCATACATGCTAAAAGGGTCCCCATGCCGAGGCACTTTTTGGATGTCTTAGTTTGGGACGTAGGTCTATAAATTGAGGAGACTATTCATGGCTTACCAGAATATCCTGTATGACTATGTAGAGAAAGAAAGGATAGGGTCCCTGACCCTGAATCGACCTGAAACACGAAATGCACTGTCGCTTGAACTTCTGGAAGAGCTCTCTTCATGTCTCACACGGGTCGCCGAAAAAAGGCAGGCAAAGGTCATCATCATTAAAGGCGCAGGAGTGGCCTTCTGCGCAGGACATGACCTGAGAGAGATCCTGGGCAAGGAATTAAATGACATCCGTCATCTTTTTCACACCTGTCTCAACCTGATGATGTTGATTCAAAACATTCCGCAGCCAGTCATCGCCCAGGTCCATGGTGTCGCCGCTGCTGCAGGCTGTCAGCTTGTTGCGGCCTGTGATCTAGTGGTGGCTGAAGAGACGGCCCAGTTTGCCACACCAGGCGTGAAAATCGGCCTCTTTTGTACAACGCCCATGGTAGCCCTGAGCCGGGCCGTGGGGAGGAAAAAGGCATTGGAGATGCTTCTGACCGGGAAATTCATCAGTGCTCGCGAGGCCATGGCCCATGGCTTGGTTAACTGCGTGGCGGCTGAAGGACATGTGGAGGAGGAAACGTGGAAACTGGCAAGGGAAATTGCTCAATATAGTTTGGTGACGCTTGGCCTGGGCAAGCAGGCATTTTACCAGCAAATCGAGATGACTGAGGGAGGGGCCTATCACTATGCGACGGAGGTGATCTCGTCAAACGCGCTCATGTCCGATGCTGTTGAAGGGATGAGTGCCTTTTTTGAGAAACGGGCTCCGGTCTGGAAAGAAAGATGAGCCTTAGAGTGCCTAAGAGCTGAGACCCGTCCTCTATCGAGGAATGCTATAAGTGATTGCGAGATAGAGGTGAAAGGACTTCAGCTTTCACGGCTGGTAGATATGGAAAGCCCTCAGAGCGTGCTCGATGAGGTGAGGGTAATCGTGCTGGTGATGTTCCCGGAATTTGACTTTGACAGTATAGAGCACGTATTCAGGGATGGGGCTAGCGTTCATGTTTATGGGGAAGCCTACCGAATTCGTGGGTATGGATGTGGGGATGGGCTGCCAACGCCTCATCAAGGGAGATCTTCCCATTGGCCATGGCATATATGCTGTCAGTGGCTCTCATGAGGAAATCTAAATTGTGGGAAATAAAGATACATGAAAGATCCAGTCCCGTTAAGATATCGGTTATCTTTCCCTCTGTCTGTTCGTCCAGCCCATTAGTAGGCTCATCAAGGAGAAGGACCTCTGGGTCCATGGCAAGCACCGTGGCCAGAGAGACGAGCCTCTTCTCCCCTCCTGAGAGCTTATAGGTTATCCTGTTCTCGAAGCCTGATAGATCAAGCCCGGCAAGTGTTCTTGAGGCAATGTCCCTGGCCTCTTCTGGGGATTTTCCTAGATTCAATGGCCCGAAGGCTACATCCTCGAGCACCGTGGGGCAGAATAGTTGGTCATCGGCATCCTGAAAGAGGAGTCCGATCCTTTTCCTGGCTCCCCTAAATTCCTCTTCCTCTCTGGCTGGTTTGCCGAAGAGCTCGATCCTGCCCGAAGAGGGCCTCAAAAGGCCCATAATGATGTGGAACACGGTGGTCTTGCCGCTGCCATTTGGCCCAACCAGACCAATTCGATCGCCGCGACGGAGTTGAAAACTCAGGTGGTCGAGTACCAATTTGTCTCCCGAGTAGGAAAATGAGATATCTTCTAGACTAATGATCAGACTATCGCGCTCCATTGTAGAACTACCAATCCTAAGATTGCGGCCAACATCAAAGAAAGATAAAGGATATCCCCTGTCTTAATTGAGAACCGGCTCAAGGCATAATACCTCCCACTAAAGCCCCTGCAAAGCATGGCCTCGTAAACCCTTTCCGCCCTATCGTAGCTTTTGACCAGGAGCATTCCCACAAGATAGGCATAACTCCTATAGGTGTGAATATTTGTTCGAGCTATGAAACCTCGTATTTTCATAGCGTTTGTTAGTCTGTGATACTCCTGAAAAATGACATGAATATAGCGATAAGTAAACAAGAAAAGGTGTATTATCTTATCTGGAAAGTGAAGCTGGCTCATGGCATGGCCGAGGGTAAAGATGGGTATTGTAGCCACAAGGGCGATCATGGCCAGAAGGATTGCGTTGCATTTGACGGTAATCTGGCTGGCATACAATACGCCCTCTCTTGTCCCGATCAATGGTCCTATGGTAAATAACGCCTCGCCTTTAAAGGTGAAGGGAAGGAGGAGCCAGAGAAAGAGAATCAATCCATTTACCAATAACAATCGGTAGAAGACCGCTTTCGCTGAAAGCCTCGCAAGCACTATAAGGGATAGCGACACGGCCAGAGCAGTAAATAGTGCCAAAAAGCTGCTTGATACAGCCACAACTACAGAGAAGAGGATAGCGACAATAATTTTTATCCTTGGATCGAGCCCATGAACGATGGATTCGCCAGCGGAGAATTGCTCTTCAATCATCTCGGCCTTTTCTTCCCCCTGTTTTTAAAATAGATTGCCACACCCATGAGTCCCAGGATATACCCGATACCCCCTACTATTTCATTGACAGAAGGCCCTCTAGACTGTAATTCGGTCATCATCCTGACAATTGGCCTCAGTTTCCTATCCAAGGACTCCTCGATAAGAACCTTGATCTCTTCCCTGCTTAAACCGATAGCTATTGCCTGGGAAGGCCCTTCAGCTGGTTTTTTCTCTAAAAGGGCCACTGCCTCCCGGATCTCCGATTCCGGGATCGTCCATTCCCCTTTATGGCCTGTGCCTGCAGTGAGGACAACCCTCAGATCGGTTAGCTTCGGGACCTTGAATGAGAATTCCCCTTTGTCGTCTGTCCTCCCCTCGAGGAGCTGTTGGCCCTCCCTGTCAAAGACCTGGACCAGGGCATTTATGGCCCTCTTTCCACCGCTAAACTTACTCTCGGTGAACAC
>JABXJZ010000225.1 GCA_013375335.1 Desulfobacterales bacterium | reverse complement strand
TCGACAATTCCGCATAACGCGTCACCCGTCCCTCACCGTCCATATAGTGACCGGGGGGGAATTCGTGGACTTCGTCGGTGACCTCGAGAACACTCTTGAGTTCTGAGGCGAGACAGAGGGTCTTATCCTTCCACCCGTAATAGAGGGTCTTGATACCGAGAATGTCTCTCGCGGCAAAAAGCTCATTTCCGTCAAAGATCACAAAGGCAAAGACCGCATCGTTTAAATATTCGAGCATGTCCCTGCCGCCCTTTTGGTACAGATGATGGAGCAGCCTTTCATCCCTGTAAGGGCCGTCTGAAATCCCATGAACTCTCATGAGTTCGTTCCAATTGCCCACTTGGCCGTCGTAGCAGATTCTGAGCTCGGCGTTCTCGGAGCTTACGACTGGAATCATCGTGTCTTCTCGGCCTGCTGCCCCATCGGCTTCGAGATAATTCTGGCACATGATGACTCCTTGGCCTTCGAAGATCCCTTCGGCATACGGGCCCCTATGGGTGATCTTACTGAAGGCAGCTTGTAGTTGACTCCGATCTGGCTCTCCGTAGGCGACCACTAACCCGCTCATAACCTCCCCTCACATTCCGGTTATTTCTTGATCTCAAATATCCCGACGAGGCCATGGCCCATTCCCGTTCCGGGCTGGAGGGCTATCTCGAGCCTCCGGAGCGAATAGGCCAGATGTGGTTCTATGACATTGGCACGGACATCTCCCCATTCAAGCCATCCTACACCCTCAATCACCCTCTGCATATTGTGCATGGCCTCCTTGAGGGGATCAGGATAAAAGGGGAGCACCTCGGGAGCCGAACGCAATTTCCCTTCCTCTGAGTCGTATTCGCTCAGTAGTGAAATGGTGTATTTAACCAAGGCATTGCATGACATGAAAAAGAGCTCAAAGAAGTTGTTGAGGTGGTCAAACCCCCGCCGGGGCACATAGTCCACAAGGAGACTTTCCAAGTCCGTTCTCTGGTGGCTCTCGAAAAGTGAGTTCACGGGTAGGCGGAGTCTCGGACAGTTCTTGTTGTAGTCACCGGTGTCCAAGTGACGACCGACGAAAATGGAACGATCGCAAAAAGTAAGCGGTGCAGTTTCCACCCCGGCCTCTTGGGAGGCCTGCTCAATGATCTTCATCAGCTCATCCTTGGTAATAAGCCGCAACGGAAAAGAGGCCAAGCCTGTCCCCTTTTCCTCTCCCTCGGGGGACAGGTAAGATATGCGGTAGTCGATAAAGTACTCCTGATTGACTGGATGATGCCAGAGATCCTGCCACTCGTATGAGTAGCGGCCAAGCCAGTCTCCCATAAAAAGGGCATACTCGGGTGCGTGCCTGCAAATATCGGCGATGATCCGAACGCACTGGTCGTCATGGAAATGGGAAAGCGTTCCGAAGGAGGCAAAGTAGAAATCAAACGGTGGCTGGCCCTCAAGAATCTCAGGCGGCAGGCCGTGGGACAGGTCTCCCTCTACGAATTTCATCTTGGGATTGCTAGCATAATACTCCTGAGCCTGGCGGAGCAGATCCGCGTTGATGTCCATCCCGACGTACTCCTTGAGCATATCATCGGTGATGGTCGCGGTAACATACTCGTAAATCCCTGGATCCTTTCTGGTAACCCCCATGATCAGGTCGTAACCATCACCGCTACCGCAGCCCAGGTCCAAGATTCGCAGGCGTTCCAGTCGGTTCCTCTTCTTCTCCACGAGGTTGTTGAGGAAAGGGCGTAAATAGATACCGGTGACTTGGTCCTCCCAGTATTTTCTCACGTTGTCGTATTTTCCGAGCAGACCCGAGACCTTGTCATATTTACCTGTGCGAAACGCTTGGGTGTAAGCCTTCTTTTCCGCCATATATCCTCACCTTGAATGATTCAAGCCGCCATACCTTTCAACCTATCGAGGGCCTCAAATGCGTCCTTGCAATGACAATCTGCCCCAATCTCTTTGGCAAATTCAGCGGATGTCGGAGCGCCACCGATAAGCACCTTCACCTTGCTACGCAGGCCTTTCTTGGTCAGCTTTTCTATAACCTCTCCCATCCCCCGCATCGTGGTAGTCAAGAGTGCCGAAAGGCCTAAAAATGCTGCTTGGTGTTCCTTGACTGCCTCTATGATCTGATCGGTGGGTACATCAGCGCCCAGATCGATGACCTCATAGCCTCCGCCCTTAAGCATGATGGCGACGATGTTCTTCCCGATCTCGTGGAGGTCACCGGCTACAGTCGCGATGATGAATTTGCCCTTGCTTCCCGCACCTGCCTTAACCAGATGCGGTGATAGGATATCCATGGCAGCACCCACGCATTCGGCGGAAGCAAGCATGTCTGGAATAAGATAGTCTTCCCGCTCGAATTTTTTCCCTACCAAATCCATAGCCTTGGTCAGGCCTTCTAAAACGATAGACCTGGGGTCCAGGCCTTGAGCAATGGCCTCTTCCACCAGCTGAATCACAGCGGGTTGACCCTCCAGGCCCTCATCAAATCCCTCGTCTTCGGCCTCCACCCTTCCCTGTATAACGTTGAATCCGATCTTTTCCAGGAGCTCTTGCTTTCGCACGATGGAGCTCTCCTCTCTGCACTGTGTTTTATGATCAGTTAGCTTCCCTGCCTGAGCCCCGGCAAAAGCCCAGGGGTCTCTTTGAAGATTTGCTCCGCAGTGCCTGGGTTCAAGTAAGGAGCTTGCGCCGCCTCCAGTTTGGCCATGTAGTCCAACGCATTCTCTAAGACCTTATCCTCCAACCCCTTGGCCTCGAACCTGTAAGGACTTGAAACATCGCCACCATGCACGGCCTTTCGGACATGGCGTACATACAGTCGGTGCGGCGATCCCATGACTTTTTTCACTGTCCCAAGCATATCCTCGATTACTCCAGGTTCCACCTTGGGCTCTCTCAGGCACTGTTTGATCTTCCCGATATGTTCGTTGTCAAGTACCGCCTGGACAGGACAGAAGCTATTGGTTCGATCCAGTAGGCCAAAGGCGTAGTGAATATACTGTGCACCGCTCATTGCCATATAAAGATGGGTTAGGAGCTTTTCAAAGGTGGCCTGCATGCCCGGGACCTTGGCATCTCCCACCCCTGCTGTAGAGTAACACGGGATCTTGTAAAAGCGGGCCAGCTGCACGCAGTCTATGTTGTAGTTATTGAATTCGGGACATCCGTATAAGTCATGGAGGTCATCCAGTCGAGCCCTTACGGGAACACTACCATAGAGCACGGGCGCCCCCCCTTTTATCAACTGCGTGAGTGTAATGCCGGCCAGGATCTCGGCATTGATCTGGGCCACCATACCCGGTTCTTGGATAGGCGCCGAGGACCCGCCTTGGGGAGAGGAGGAAATGACTATGGGAAGTCCAGCCTCCACGATTGCAAAGACCTTCTCCGCCGTATCATCCACGATCTGAAGAGGACTCTTGAATACACAGGCTATGAAAGAGATAATCGGGTTTTTCCTCAGGGCCTCAGCTCCCCCCGCGATGAGCTCAGCCATTCG